>PBOG01000085.1 GCA_002724245.1 Planctomycetaceae bacterium | reverse complement strand
CTGCGCCCGCTGAGGAAAACCCCGAACCTGCGCCCGCTGAGGAAAACCCCGAACCTGCGCCCGCTGAGAAAGAAGTTCCCGAACAAGATAATACGACCCCCGCAAACCCTAACGGCGCGACCCCACCCGCCACGCCAGACGAACGCGCCACACCTGACGCGAACACCGATGCCACGGTCGCGGCACAAACCGCGCAGGAGGAAGAACATCCCTTCCCGGAACGGCTTCCAGCACCAGACTTCCCCAACGACGCAGAATGGCTGAATACGAACGGACCACTAAGACTGCGGGACCTGCGCGGCAAATTTGTACTTCTCGACTTCTGGACTTACTGCTGCATCAACTGCATGCACATCCTGCCTGAACTCAAGAAACTGGAACACGCCTATCCCAACGAACTCGTTGTGATTGGAGTACATGCTGCCAAATTTGAAACCGAAAAAAACGCCAAGAATATCGAGGAAGCCATCCTCCGTTATGAAATCGAACACCCGGTTGTAAACGATCCAAACCACCGCATCTGGAATAGTTTTGGAGCGAGATCCTGGCCCACAATCGCCGTCATCGACCCCGAGGGCGCATTCATCGGTCGTTCAGGTGGTGAGTTTGTATTTGAGCAACTCGATGGGTTCTTCAAACGCGCCCTGCCGTACTACAAGAAACACGGTTTACTCGACCCCTCCCCGGTTCGCTTCGAGTTGGCAGCGTTACACCAGGAAAACACCCCCCTGCGTTTCCCCGGGAAAATACTGGCCGATGAGGCCGGCCAACGGCTGTTTATCACTGACAGCAATCACAACCGGCTAGTGATCACTGATCTCTCTGGAAAGTTACTGGACACCATCGGCAGCGGTGCGATAGGACGAAAAGACGGTGGTTACCAAGAGGCCAGCTTTGACCATCCTCAAGGTGTCGCGTTGCATGGTGAAGTGCTCTACGTGGCGGACACCGAAAATCATTTGCTGCGCAAAATTGATTTGAAGTCCAGACAGGTATCGACCATCGCGGGTGTCGGATCTCAAGCCAGGGGACCGTGGCCCGGAATCGACCAGCTGGCGCCTGGACAAGGTGCTCCTGAACGCTACGTGGGAAAACCGGAAACTACTCCAATCAACAGCCCTTGGGCGCTCTGGGTACACGGAGACGCGCTCTACATCGCCATGGCTGGCCCCCACCAAATCTGGAAAATGACACTGGATGAATCCGAGCTTGGCCCGTTCGCCGGCAATGGCCGGGAAGACATCGTTGACGGGCTGCATTTACCCGAGCGACCTTACGATACAGAACGCTCCATCGAAGTCGACGGCCGTCCAGTCGCTCGGCCGGTTTCGTCCTTTGCGCAACCCAGCGGGCTGGTGTCTGATGGCAAGGCGCTGTACATCGCCGATAGTGAAGGCAGTTCGATCCGGGCTATGCCTTTTGATCTGAAACAAGAAGTGCGCACGCTGGTCGGGACACCGAAACTCCCTTATGGACGCCTCTTCAAGTTTGGCGATCGGGACGGGTCTGGGCTACTTCGCTTTGCAGACACCCCGGAAGACGCACAAAATCCGCTTGGCGGCCTCAACGAGGAACCTGAGATGGATGGCCCTCTCCTGCAACATCCACTCGGTGTAACCTATCACGAAGGGGTGATTTATCTGACAGACACCTACAACAACAAAATCAAATCGCTGGACACCGAGTCGGCCACACTAAAGACGATTTCTGGAACCGGAGAGCCCGGACTGGCCGACACGCCAGCCCAATACGATGAACCGGCAGGGATTACCTATGCCGCTGGTAAACTCTATATCGCAGACACCAACAATCACGTAATCCGCGTCCTTGAATTAGCCACTGGCAACGTCAGTACGCTGCAAATCGAAGGCCTTGCCCCCCCCGCCACAAACACCACCAACAAGGCGCCTGACTTCACAGCGGCCAAACAGGTCGAACTGGCATCGACAGCCCTCAAACCCGAGGACGGCAAAATCACCTTGCAAGTCGAACTCCAACTCCCCGAGGGATGGAAAATCAACGAACAGGCTCCGCTTATTTACTACCTCAAAGCTCAAGGCGACAAGGGCCCGATCGATCGCAGTGCTCTCGGCAAGCAGCAGGTAGAAAAACCAGCTGCGTCGTTCTCCGTCACGCTACCTGTGACAGCAAGTGGCAACGATCAAGTGTCGCTCTCGATGAACTATTATTACTGCCAGACTGGCGGTGAAGGACTCTGTCGCGTGGGCAGCGTGGTGTTTACGGTGCCGGTGCAAATTTCCGACAGCGGGAGTCAGGCAACCGCCAAACTGCCCCTGACCGTACCCGCCCCCCTGTCTCCGGAAAGCCTGCCCAACTTCAAACCCTGACCTCACCGCAGATATCGCAACAGAGCTTGTGGCGAGAATGGACTCCACGCTCTGCTGGCGACAACAGCTGGTAAGCCACAGTACCTGTCATGATCGGCATGCCAGGGCGTTCTCGACCGCAGCTGCGGCAGCATGGCTCGGGCCATGGTAGACAACCGTGTTTTTTTATCCGGCTCAGCGGTCAGGGGTTGCTGCATCATCGTCGTGTTCGCTCTGTGGCGGCACTTTTCGGCGGCAAAGGCGATAGACCCCAGAACTCAAGATCGCTCCCAACAACGCCCCCATCACCATGCCCCCCAGCATTCCAAAAGGGGCAGCAAAATCCTGCGGTGGTAATTGCGGGTTGAAAATGGCAATCATCGTACGGCCAAGCCCGGACTGCCTCCCGACCATTCCCCCCGCCACAGTACCAGCGAGTGCGCCACCCAGGCCCGCGTAATCCGTTAAACCACTGTTCCAACGCAACGTCCGATGAATGCCAGGAGCGACGATGCCCGCCACGAAGCCCAACACGCCACCGATGGCCATCAGGACTACCGGTGGACCCCAGGCTGACTTTGCCCCCAAAGCCCCCAGGGTGAGCCCCAACACTAATCCCAGAACAATCCAGTTAACCAATTCGCGTTTCATATCCAGGGCGCCCATCGCTCGCAGAAACATGACGTACCATAATCTGCCCGTATAGCGTCTGCCCGTATAGCGTCTGCCAGTTCACAGGGAACGCGGTCAATAAGTTCGCCACAATACCAGCTGCGACCATCAGCGACGTTTCGCGCGGGCCCCCGAGCCCGCTTCGAATTGGTCTGGCCGGGTTTCCACAGAAGCGATATTCTGCAGCCGTCCGTGTACGCTGTCCAGGAAGGTTGTTGTGGGCAACTCCCGATTTTGGCTGATTCTGGCTCTCCTGGCAGGGGGAGGCTGGTTGTTTCACCAAAACTATCAGATCGCCCGATTCGAAGGTGGTTTACAGATCATCCGTCGCACCGTTCCGGCCGACACAGCGAACGACGCACATCGGGTGCCTGCCTCGGCCAGTCGCCAGACGATCCGCATCGCCTCCCTCAATGCCCACGTCCTGGGCCGGTCCAAACTGGAAAAATCCCAGGCCATCAATGTCCTCTGCCGCCTGATTCGTCGCTATGACATCATCGCGATCCAGGACATCCGCGCGCGTACCGACGACGTCATCCCCCGACTGATCGAGATGGTCAACCTGGACAACCGGGAATTCGATTACGTCATCGGACCTCGTGTCGGACGCGCATCGGACCTGCAGCAGTTTGCATTCTTGTTTGATCGCAACACTGTGGAAGTTGATCGCCATCAATTGTACGTCGTCAATGATCCCGACGACCTGCTGCAGTACGAGCCACTCGTCGCCTGGTTTCGTGTCCGTGGCCCACCCAGTGACGAGGCCTTCACCTTCAGTCTTGTAAACACACGCGTGGACCCCTCGCGACCACTACCCGAATTGAACAAGCTGGACGACGTCTACCGCGCAGTGCTTCGCGATGGGCGACAGGAAGACGATGTGCTCTTACTGGGAGATTTTGGAGCCGATGACAAAAACCTCGGCGAACTTGGATCGATGGCTGACCTGTACGCAGTAATCTCACAGATTCCGTCGAACACGGAAAGAACTCAACAACTCGACAATGTGCTGTTTGAGCACCGTTCCACGCGAGAGTTCACAGGCCAGGGTGGCTGCTTTGATTTTCTCCGTGAATACAATCTCTCGATGCAAGAAGCGCTGGAAGTATCAACCCATTTACCCGTGTGGGCCGAATTCAGCATTTATGAAGGTGGCACGCCCGGGAAAGTCGCGGGAAAAAACCGGCCCTTGCGTTAACGGACCTTCGAGCAGGCTGGCTCGGTCAGCAATTCACAAAAGTGCCACCGCATACAACAGCGTGGACCGCCCCGTGACAAACGCGATGATCAGGTCCTCAAGAACCTGCGATCTAACTCTTCACAGGTAAAAACCAGTGCGGTTGGCCGCCCGTGCGGGCAGTGGTGCGTGTCTTGAAACAGGTGGCGTTGTTGGAGTAACGCAGCGACCTCCTCGGCCGCTAACGGATCGCCTGCCTTGACTGCCGCTTTACAGGAAATCATGTGCAGCAGTTCATCAAGCAGGTCACGTGGTTGCGGCTGCCGTTGGCCTTCCACGAGTTCATCCGCAACCTGACGAAGCAATTCCGCGGGATCTGGTCGGGTCACCATCGCAGGATGTGATGACAGAAGTACCGTATCGCCACCAAACGGTTCGATGGAAATCCCCAGGCGTGCCAGCGTCTCGCGGTGCTCCAGAACTGCCGCCGCTTCTGCCGGCGAAAGAGAAACCGACTGGGGAATCAAGAGCTTCTGTACTTCCAGACTTCCCGCCAATACCCGCTCCCGGATCTGCTCGTACAGCACCCGCTCGTGTAAGGCATGCTGATCAATGACAACGACTCCATCTTCACTCTCCGTGATCAGGTAGCGGTTGTGTACCTGTACACCTGCCAAGGGCACACCTGCTGTTAAGGGCAAAGCAGCCTCGGATGAAGTCGGCGGCCGTACCGCGTGCGGCAAACCCTCTGCCGCACCTTCGGAGTCCGGCGAAGTCAACATCTCATTGCAGGTGCGATTGAGATCATCGCCAAAAGGCCGGAAAGGGGGCACAGCAGAATCGAGCGACTCCCGGGCCAGTGGAGGCTCCGCTGTATGCGTAGACCTCGTCAGCTGACCGGTCGCCCAGTCTCGCAGCTCCTGCTGGTGATGCGCGGCCTTGATTGGATCGTGGGCTCCGCTCCCCTCGCCATCTGATGAGGCACGCGGTGTCAGGTCGAGTGTCAGAAATTTATTACGAATGCCACTTAGAAGTTGGCGATACAAACGAGCACCATCCTGAAATCGCACTTCCAGCTTCGTGGGATGCACGTTGACATCAACGATGTCCGGAGGCACCTCCAGCCGCAAAAACGCGATGGGAAAACGCCCCGTCAACAGTAGTCCGCGATACGCTTCCCCTAAAGCATACTGCAACGACCGATCACGAATGTAACGCCCGTTCAGCAGCAAATACTGCAGGCGATTATTCCCACGATTCACGCTCGGATCAGCTACGTAGCCAGCAAATCGCGTCTCCTCGTCAGAACTTTCCACCTCGATCAAACTCTCAGCCAGATCACGACCAAACAAGGCCGCAATCCGCTCGTCCCACCTCGACACTGGTGCCAGATCATGGATAACGCGTTGATTGTGCCGCAAAGAGAAGTGTCTTTCTGGATGTGCCAGCGCGATACGATTGAACGTCTCCGAAATGTGCCCCATCTCCGTCTGAGTCGTCTTCATAAACTTACGACGCACTGGAGTATTGAAGAAGAGGTTACGGATTTCCAGCGTGGTGCCGACGGGCCCCCCCACGGGCACCTGCTCCCTTCGTTCACCGCCGTACACCTCCAGTTCGACACCGGAAGTGGAGGTGGCAACACGACTGCGCAAACTGAGGTGGCTAATTTCTGCAATCGACGCCAGGGCTTCTCCACGAAACCCTAGTGTGGTCACACGAAACAGATCCTCGGCGTCATAGATCTTACTCGTGGCATGACTTTCGATCGCCAAGTGCAGCTCGTCCGCGGAAATACCACAGCCGTCATCCGCAACACGGATCAGGTCTGCCCCACCTTTCTCGACACTGACATCGATGCGTTGGGCCCCCGCATCAACAGCATTCTCCATCAATTCCTTGACAACGCTGGCGGGACGCTCGATCACCTCACCAGCAGCGATTTTATTCACGACGCCTGGCGGAAGTTTCTGAATAGTGGCCATCCGTGACTCCTGTCTTGCTTTACTCCGAATCCTGCGCCGCGTATTCGTCGAGCCGACGGTACAGTGTCCGCACCCCGATACCAAGAATACGCGCGGCTTCCTCTCGCGCCCCGTTCGTCATCTTTAACGTCTCTTCAATCGCCCAGCGTTCAACGTCTTTCAACGGACGGCCTAACAACTCGGCTGGTCCCTCGGCGGACGATTCTGGGCTCTCCTTGATATCAAGCACTTCGGGTGGCAAGTCGTCCGAATCCAACACGCCGTCCTGATCGAGTACGATCATGTTCTCGACGGCATTGCGCAACTGGCGCACATTGCCAGGCCAATCGAAAGAAAATAATGCACGGGTCACCGCAGGAGAAATACTTTTGATGGTCTTATGGTGGCGTTTTGCGAACTGCTTACGGAAATGATCGGTTAAGGGAACAATATCCTCGCGCCGTTGCCGTAAGGGCGGCAACGCAACCGTCACAACTTTGAGCCGAAAATAAAGGTCGCTGCGAAATTTACCGTCCTCGACCGCCTGTTCGAGACTGCGATTCGTCGCAGAGATAACACGCACATTCACTTGCTTCGACTTGTTATCTCCCACCGGTGTAATCTCACGCTCTTCAAGCACTCGCAACAGCTTGATCTGCGTGGCCATCGGCATGTCGCCGACCTCGTCAAAAAACAATGTGCCTCCGTTGGCGTACTCGAAAGCACCTACGCGGTCCGTGACCGCATCGGTGAACGCGCCTTTCACATGACCAAACAATTCGCTTTCCACCAGATTGTCCGCCACAGCTGCCACGTTTAACGCCACCATGCGTTTTCCCTTACGTGGACTATTCTGATGGATCGCCTGCGCAATAAGCTCCTTCCCGGTCCCATTTTCACCGGTAATTAATACCGTGGCATCCGTTGGTGCAATACGTTTGAGCCGGTCGATCACCGACTTCATTTTCACGCTGTTGTTGACGATGCCCTCAAAACCGAACCGTTCATCGAGTCGTTGATTGAGCTGCAAATTATCTCGCCGCAAAGCTACCGCTTCGGCAGCTTTTCCGGCCACAGCCCGCAGACGCTTCGGAGTGATCGGCTTTTCCAGGAAACTGAACGCTCCCTGTTGCATCGCCTCCACCGCCTTCGGGACCGAAGCGTGACCAGTGACAACAATCACCTCTGCGTCCGGCAAGGCCTCCTTGCACCGTGATAGCAACTCCATCCCGTCGACATCATTCATCACCAGGTCGGTGATCACAACATCAAACATTTCCTGAGCAATGTGCCGTGCCCCTTCTGGCCCCGATGTGGCAAGCTGACACGAGTATCCGACTCGTTCCAGACTCTCCATCATCGCCTTTGCGTGGGCAGGGTCATTATCTACCACAAGCACACGAATCGACGCATTTATCGTTTCGGCATCGTTGCCGTTGCTGTCTGTCATAGGCACGATCATAACGAATCGCGAAAAAACCCGGAAGATAGTCGTTTGACGTAGATCGTGCCGAAATCTGACACAACTCCCACTCCGACTTGCCAGCAGCCCCCCCAAACAGCGGCCGGTCAAGTACGAGCAGGTAGCCCAGGCTGCCGCGCACACGTCGCTACGGGACTGCGGCGCGTGCTTGCCCGAGGGCACCTGTCAGCCTGTCCCTTTCCGGACAAAAACACCCGCGCTATAATCTCTGCACCATGCCAATTATTGAAATCGAACAACTCGTCAAGACCTACCAGGTCTACCAGAAAAAAGAGGGGCTGCGTGCATCTTTACGTGGACTGTTCCGACGTGAATATCGCAATGTCGAAGCGGTCCGTGGCATTGACTTGCAAGTCGAAAAAGGTGAGTTCGTCGCCTTCCTAGGCCCCAATGGTGCGGGCAAAACAACAACACTGAAGCTGCTCTCAGGAGTGATCAATCCCAGCCGCGGCAAGGCCCTCGTAATGGGCCATATTCCCTGGAAACGCGACAACGCCTACCGGCGCAGGTTCGCCCTGGTAATGGGGCAAAAAAACCAACTCTGGTGGGACCTGCCGGCACAGGAATCCTTCCGTCTCCACCAGCAAATCTACCGAATTCCTCAAGACGCATTTCAGCAAACCTTGGACGAACTTACCGGGCTCCTCGAACTGAGAGATCTGCTGAAGCAACCGGTGCGAGAGTTATCGCTCGGCGAACGTATGAAGATGGAGTTGACGGCGGCATTACTCCACTCGCCAGAAGTCCTCTTTCTTGACGAGCCGACAATCGGACTGGATGTCGTCGCCCAACACAACATCCAGCAATTCCTCCGTTATTACCAGGAAGAGCGAAACATAACGATATTGCTCACAAGTCATTACATGAAAGATGTCGGAGCACTCTGTAAACGGGTGGTCATCATCAATCGTGGGAACATCCAATACGACGGTTCGCTCAGCGGCATCCTCGATCAATTCAGTGGCTACAAAATCGTTACCTTGCAATTTGCCAAAGGTGAGGTCCCCGACAATCTGGAAGCATTCGGGGAAGTGCTGGAAATTCAACCCCCACGTGTCCAATGGCAAATTCCTCGTGCTCAAGTCACCGCTACTCTGTCGGCAATCCTGTCACGACATACGATCGAAGACATGGCGGTCGAAGAACCCCCATTGGAAAAGGTGATTGCAGATGTGTTTGCACAAGACGAACTGGAGGCATCTCGCGATTCTCTCGCGGACCCATCAACTCAGGAGAACACATCCGCCAGCAGCACTTCCTGAACCGCACTCTGGAATTGATTTTCACACTGGACCCTAAAGCAACCGTTACCGCGTTTGGGAACTCCGACGCCATTCCCCGAAATACACGACGCTGCAATGCTCACCCGTACGCTGACCTGGTGGACCATCCTGCGAATTTCGCTCGAAGAGCGTCTCGTCTATCGTGGCGATTTCGCATTAGGCACCCTGATGCGTTTCCTGCCTATCATTACGCAAATTTTCCTGTGGTACGCCATCTTCGAAGGGCAACGGGTCGGATCTGGAAAAACACTCGACCAAATCGAAGTTGTCGGCTACCGGTACCAGGACTTTGTCGCCTACTACCTGCTCACCATGCTCAGCCGCGCCTTCTCAAGCATGCCTGGCCTGGCCTCAGGAATCGCCCTCCAGATTCGTGATGGGGAGATCAAGAAATTTCTTGTTCAGCCAATTGGGCTAATGGAATTCCTATTACTTACACGAGTTGCCCATAAACTCGTGTACTACGTCATCGCCGCAGGCCCCTTTGCCTTGGTTTTCTTTCTGTGTCGCGATTACTTCGTTCCCGGCTGGCCCGAGCCCGAAGTGCTGGCTTGTTTCGGGGCATCGTTGATCATGGGATTCATGCTTGGATTCTTCCTAGAAGCATCGATTGGGCTGATTGGTTTCTGGTGGCTGGAAGTCAGTTCCCTGTTGTTTGTCTATATGCTGCTGAGCTTCTTCCTTTCCGGACACATGTTTCCCCTCGACCTGCTGGGTGAACCCTGGGGCCAAATCGTGGATCTTCTACCGCTGAAATATCTCGCGTACTTTCCGTCGGCAATCTTTCTCGGCAAAGTTACCGGCCAGGAACTCGTACGAGGACTGTGGATTGAAGCGGCCTGGTTGATCTTCTTGATCGGCTTATCGCGTGTTCTCCTCTGGCGTGGAGTCAAACGCTACAGTGGTTTTGGAGGCTAAACAGCAAATGCAAGCCAAATCGGTTGCCAATACCCCATACGGCTGGCTGGCGTGTTACGACGGCGGACGCTGCCCAGTTTGTTCCCGGGCGTGTATGATGAGAGGACTCCTGGAAATCCCATGATTCTGATCATCGATAACTTCGATTCGTTTACCTACAACCTGGTCCAACGTCTGGGTGAAATTGATCCAGATCTGGAAATCCAGGTCTTTCGCAACAACCGGATTACGCCCTCCCAGATCCTGGAGAAAAAACCCAGCCACCTGATCATTTCTCCTGGCCCCTGCACGCCGAATGAAGCAGGCGTATCATTGGAGTCGGTCGCGCAGTTGACTGGCAAACTGCCTATCCTGGGAGTCTGCCTGGGACACCAATCGGTCGCCCAATCCAATGGAGCAAATATCGTCAGGGCACCACGACTAATGCACGGGAAAACAGACCAAATTCACCACGACAATCAAGGGCTCTTCGCGGGCCTTCCCAACCCATTTATCGCAACACGCTACCACAGCCTGATCATTGAACCTGGCTCACTCGACGACCAATTCACCCTTTCTGCGTGGTGCGAGGCCCCAGACGGTTCACGAGAAATCATGGGAATTCGACATCGCCAATACCTACTCGAAGGATGGCAATTTCATCCGGAGAGTTTCCTGACCGAATGCGGCCATGAGTTGTTGAAGCGTTTCATTCAACTCGACCAGCACGCGGCGCCAACCTCCTGACTGGCTCGGTAAACCGGATCATGCTCAGCGTCGAAGAAGCCAGTACCGCCATTTTACAACACGCCGAGATACGCGCAGCTACGCGGCGCGGTATTGTCGAGGCCTGCGGACGGGTTCTGGCCGAAGACATCACCAGTGATGTCGACTCTCCGCCACACGACAAAGCAATGGTCGATGGCTACGCCCTCATTGCCGCCGACCTTGGTGGTGAAGGCACGCAACTCCGTGTCCTGGAAGAAGTCACCGCCGGCAATGTCCCCACGCAGACGGTGTTCCCCGGAACGGCGGTCCGGATCATGACTGGCGCACCAATACCCCGAGGCGCCAATGCAGTTGTCATGGTGGAACAGACCCGGTCGACAACCGCTTCCGGACAGGAAACCGTCACCGTCGACGCAACCAGTCTGGCAGTGGGTGCCAATATCCTTCCCCGTGCCACATCACTACAGAAGGACGATACGGTACTCACCTCAGGGCACCTGCTCCGCCCGATGGAAATTGGCCTCCTCGCGGAAGTTGGTCGTGCCGAAGTTGAAGTAGTGCCAGCACCACGCGTAGCGGTGCTGGCCACTGGCGACGAACTGGTCCCCGCGTCCAAGTCTCCCGACAACGGCCAGATTCGCAATAGCAACGGCCCCCTCCTGCAGGCGTTAGTCACACGCGCTGGCGGAATTCCACGAGACCTCGGCATCGCGCGCGATCAACCCGATGCGCTGCGTGATAAGATCAGCCTCGGCCTTAGCGACGATATCCTGTTACTTTCCGGCGGCGTCTCTGCTGGCGTCCTGGACCTGGTTCCCGCCGCACTTGCTGCTGCTGGTGTCGAACAGGTTTTCCATAAGGTCCAACTCAAGCCTGGTAAACCTTTGTGGTTTGGCTGCCTGTTCGAGAAGCACCAGCCAAGGCTGGTGTTTGGTCTGCCCGGAAACCCCGTTAGCAGCCTGGTCTGCTTTGAGTTGTTCGTGCGGCCCGCGATCGCCAGAATGTCAGGGCATCCAGCCAATCAGCCACACCACCGCAGTGGAGTCCTGACGCGTGGCCACAGACAAACTGGAAATCGCCCCACCTACTTTCCTTCCATCCTGTCGGAAGAAGACAGCCGGCTCACAGTCAGCCCCATCGACTGGCGGGGTTCTGCCGATCAACGATCGCTAGTAACCGCAAACGGACTCGCTCTTTTTCCGGCAGGCGACCAGGACTACCGCGTTGGAGATTCGGTACTTACTATCCCACTTTGAACCGCCCCTGAACCAAAAAACTCCGCAGTGGTCTGGGACCACCACGGAGTTCCTGGTGTGCGGGACGTTGCGCGCCTTGCGACGACTCAATATCCAATGGTCGGAGGATTGGGATCGAGAAAGTCGCGTGGACTGCGATTCGTGTAGTACGGATAGGCGTAACTACCAGTGGGAGGGCCAGCCGGGCCCGTCTCGTGATAGGCTCCGCGCGGGAGTCTTGGCACATGGCCCTCCCGATAGCGGTGGCCCAGGTCTCCTAACAAACCGCCGCCGCCCAGCAAACCGCCGCCACCCAATCCCTTACCTTTCACTCCAGTGCCCTTACCGGGCGTGAGATTGTGCTGGCAACCGGTCACGGCAATCGACGACAACACGATGGCGAAAGCCAAACCGATGTATTTCATGTCCAGTCCACCCTTCTTGCATAGAACCAGGTCATCTCGGCAAAGGCACCGTCAGTGAATGTGCTGCGGGAAACAGGGCTCATCACCGACCACCGAAAGGGAATCCCAGCGCGTGAATACGGGTCACGTGCCGATTACCCACAAAAGTCATCGGTCAACACAACCGGAGAAATTCAACAAATTGATACCTCTGGCAGGATCGATACAACACTGACGCCGTCTTTTGGGGCCCGCAAAGTCAACCCAGCCTGCGCATGCGGAATAAACCTCACTCTGTAGCACGCACACGAAACCAGATCTCCCTGCGATTGGCAATTGGTAGCATGCCGCAAGTCAAACGCAGCCTTGCCCCGGGAAGCCACCAGGCCCCTCAGGTTGCCGTCGTACCAGAGCGATACTAGACTTGCCTCTCCTGGCATTCCCTCTCAACCTCCCAGTGAGCGCACCATGGCACGTGTCGTTCTAGCGATGTCTGGCGGCGTCGATAGCAGCGTCGCCGCTCATTTGCTGATCGAATCGGGACACCAGGTGATCGGTGTTTTCATGCGGCATGGTTCCGCCACGCCCACTGTCTGTACGACGTCTGAGTCGCAGGCCACATTGGATGGGGAACCAGATACCGACCTGATGCCGTTACTCAACGCACCGCTCGCGCACAAACAAGGTTGTTGTAGTGCCGCAGACGCCGAGGATGCTCGACGCGTTGCCGACCAGATGGACATCCCTTTTTACGCGCTCAACCTGCAAGCCGAATTCTCCAACATCATCGACTATTTTGTCGATGAATACGCAGCGGGACGCACTCCGAATCCGTGCGTCATGTGCAACAACTGGATCAAGTTCGGCCGCCTGTTCGACTACGCAGACAGTGTCAATGCGGACTACGTCGCCACGGGGCATTACGCCCGACTGAAAGCGGTCGAGTGCAGCCCTGATTACCCTACATTGCGGCGTGGCAAGGACTCGGATAAAGACCAGTCTTATGTCCTTTTTGGAATTGCGCGAAAATACCTGTCTCGCATGCTCCTGCCCGTTGGCAAATATCGAAAAGCGGAAATTCGTGAACTCGCTCGATCGATCGGACTACGCGTCGCGGAAAAGAAAGACAGCCAGGAAATCTGCTTTGTTCCGCCAGGCCAGCATGCGGAGTTTGTACGTCAACAGCGTCCCGAAAACAGTCGCTCTGGAGACATCGTCACGACCAACGGCGAAGTCGTTGGTCAGCATGCAGGAATCGAGGGGTTCACTATTGGACAGCGAAAGGGACTGGGCGTGGCGTTAGGCGAACCTCGGTTCGTTGTACGCATCGAACCTGAGACGCGCCGCATTATTATCGGCGAAAAATCCGACCTGGCACGTGCAGAACTTACGGCTCACCAGACAAACTGGCTCACTGCGCCACCGGTTGATCCCTTCCCGTGCTGTGCGCAAATTCGTTACAACGGATCGGCTCAACCAGCGATTGCGCACCCGCTTCCAGATAACCGGATGCGCATCGTCTTTGACGAACCGACGTATGGGGTCGCGCCTGGCCAGGCGGTCGTCTGCTACACCGACAATCAAGTACTCGGTGGTGGCTGGATCCAATAGCCGAGTCGATGACTAACGGTCCAGACGTGCCACGCGACGAGCGCAGAAAGATGCGTGGACAGAGCAAAACAAGCCGTGCTACTTGACTCGTTTGATGAAGCGCAGAAACTGCGCATCCAGTTGCTCCAGGTCATCAGAAAATGCCGCCTTGAATTCGGCGATGCGCTGTTCTTTCTCATCACGAACAAGAGGCGACTTGGCTGACAATACTTTGAGATACGCCACAAATTCACGTGGGTACCGTCTGATCAGGAAATAGTTCAGAGCCCACGCTTCCGCATAAGCCTGATTCCGTTGCCGCACACTCGGCTGCCGAAAGCGATGATCATCGGCAATCAGTGTGATCAGTGAATTGTCAGGACGGTCCAGCAAGTACTGGCGAAACTCTGGCAACCGGACTCGACTAACGCTCCCGATACGACGCCAGCCTCGCGAGTTCTTCAAGTCAGGTGTCTCAAAGTAGATTGCCAAGCCTTCAGAAAGCCACAATGGATTATCCGCATAGCGGATCTGGAGACCGCAATTAAAAGCCAGTTGGTGTGTCGCTTCGTGAATGATAGTAGCGACAGTACGTTCTGCGGCCGGTTGCGACAAAATCCGGTTTATGTGCTTTGCAGTACTTGCCCGTGAGCGGCCGAAACCCTGGCCGTCCGCTCCGGTCAAGTCATACATCATGACTCGATTACTCTGCAGACTGTAATAGCCGATGATCACATCGGCTGACGGCCCCAGTTCTTCATCGGCGTAAGAGGCGTAGCTTTCCTGATCGTCAAACACGACTGCAATCAATGGCCGTTCGGGTTCTTTCAAGACCCATCCGCGGTTCTTCCAGAACGTAAAGAAACCGCGGTAGAGACGTTCATAAAGTGCGGCACACCACTGTGCGTAGGGAGTCGATGTGTTGTAACAGACCAGGTAGTGCGCGGTTGTGAAAACGCGAAATCCCTCTGGGAGTTCGGCCAGCAGTCGCACCTGTATTTGGCTGGCATCAAATCGCTGGAAGGGAAGATCATCTTTCTCACGAGCGAGACTTTCTTCTGGCTGTATTGCCCACAAAACGCCCATCTGATCTTCGATCAACACACCGCCGTCCTGAGCTTCGACAACCACCTGGCCTGTCACACTGACCACCCGGTTATTCCGTTTGATCTTGATATATTCGAGCGCTGGTGCCGAACGCGCTGCAAAGATCAAAGCCACACAGGCCAACAAGCACTGCTTTCTCATGCATCACACCCGCAGTTTCTACATTCGCATCAACAACAAGCACCCGCAGTCGTGAGACTCCAGCACAACCGGATCACACTGTACTGCCACCGACTCTTATTGTCACCGATTGTTGATTGCCCAGGCAAGCTCGATCCGTAAACCGATCCCTAGACTGCTCTACGGGAACTGCCGCCCCTGCTGTGACGTGATTTCCAATCGAAAGCTGGAAATCACGTTTTCATTACTCCTTCAACAACTTCTGTTTCCAGTCGTCGATCTGCTGCAGTGCCTCCAGCGGTGTCAAGCGATTCACATCGAGCTGTCGAATTTCTTCCAACAACGGATTTTCCGGTGGGGCAAACAACGTCAGCTGTAAATCCTGGCGGGTACGTCCTTGCCCCGTCCGCCCAACACGAGGACGCCCCTGTGCATCTAAACTCTCGGATTCCAGTTGTGTGAGAATCTGTTTGGCCCGTTCGTTCACTTCCCGAGGTACTCCAGCCAACCTCGCGACGTGAATTCCATAGCTTTTATCCGCGGACCCGGAGACAATCTTGTGCAGAAATACCACATTCTCTTCCCACTCTTTGACCGCCACATTCAAATTACTGACGCCGGAAAGTAACCCTTCCAGCTCCGTCAGTTCGTGATAATGCGTGGCAAACAATGTGCGGCATCCAATGCCATCGTGAATGTGCTCCACAATCGCCCAGGCCAGCGAAATCCCGTCGTACGTGCTGGTACCACGACCAATTTCGTCGAGAATCACCAGGCTTCGCGCAGAGGCATTATTTAGAATCCGCGCTGTTTCGGTCATTTCCACCATGAAGGTACTCTGACCTCGTGAGAGTTCATCGCTCGCACCGACCCTGGCAAAAATTCGGTCTGCCACGCCAAGCACCGCACGGCGAGCCGGTACAAAACTCCCCAGCTGGGCCATCAATGAAATCAAGGCCACCTGGCGAATGTAGGTGCTTTTGCCTGCCATATTTGGGCCGGTGATCAGCAGTACATTCCCGTCGTCCTGTCCAGCCAGTGTATCGTTAGGCACAAAGGTCCCTTCCGGCTCAATGATATCAAGCACCGGATGCCGGCCTTCCTCAATTCGCAGGACGGGTTCTTCGACAACCTGCGGACGACAATAGCCTCGTTGCCGAGCCAGTTCGGCAAGTGCCAGGAGCACGTCTACTTGTGCCAACGCGGCTGCCGTCAGTTGCAACCTGCGAACTTCGGCATGCACGGCATCTCGAAGTTGGACAAAAAGGTCATACTCCAGTGATTTCGCCTTCTCATCCGCAGAGAGCACTTGTTCCTCATACTCCTTCAACTCGGGAGTGATATAACGCTCGGCATTCTTGAGTGTCTGTTTGCGAATATACGTTTCCGGAACTTCCTCACGGTGGGCGTTCGTGACTTCCAGGTAGTACCCAAAAACCTTATTGAAACCGACTTTGAGACTGCTAATCCCGGTTCGTTTCGATTCTTCAGCTTGATAATGGGCAATCCACTCCTTGCCACCCGCTGCCAAACCACGCAATTCATCAAGTGTTTCGTGATAACCTTCACGCACCACGCCACCCTCACGTGCATTCAGGGGACAGTCGTCCACCAGTGCATCATCGAGTGATTGACGGAGTTCCACGCAGAGATCGATCTCCGTATGTAGTCGTCGCAACCGCTCGCTCTGGCACTCGTCAAGTGCCTGCTTGACCTCCGGTAACATGCCGAGAGTGCGACTGATAAACGAGAGGTCACGCGGCGTCGCTCTGCCCGTCGTGATTCGAGCTAACAGCCGCTGCAGATCATAGACAGATTTCAATTGTTCACGTTGCCGCTCACGCAGCGCCTCAGCGTCCATCAGCTCAGCGACGGCATCAAGCCTCGACTCGATTGCGCGAATTTCTACCAATGGGCTGGACATCCAGTCCGCCAACAGGCGTGACCCCATTGGTGTCACAGCTCGGTCTAGCACAGCCAGTAGAGAACCTTCGCGACGACCGTCCCGTAACGTACGGGTCAATTCAAGGCTTCGCCGTGTGGCTTCGTCAATTTCTAGCGACTGCCCGTTGTGGTAAGGCACAAGCCGATCGATGTGATCCAGCGAAGTCCGTTGTGTTTCCTGCAAATACCCCAACACAGCACCAGCGGCGCGAATCGCAGCACCATCCTCATCTGCGAATCCGAATCCCTCCAGGCTGGCAGTCGAAAAGTGCTTTGTTAAGGCATCGTCTGCAGACTGCAATGAAAATTCCCACGCCGGTCGCACCGTCAACGCCATACCATTGTGCGCGGCGGGATCCAACGGTGGATCTCCGTCCGAAAGCAAGCACTCGGCAGGTGAAATGCGAGCCAACTGATCTGGCAGGCGATGCACCGGAAACACCGACGCTTGAAAACGACCTGTGGAGAGTTCGGCCCAAGCCAACCCAACTTCTGTGGCTTGAGAATTGCCGGTGGCCGGAACGGTGACCACTGCCGCCAGATAATTGCTCTCCCGAGGATCCAGCAGCGCTTCATCGGTCAACGTGCCAGGTGTCACCACCCGAGTCACCTCACGTTTGACTAGTCCTTTCGCCTGCTTGGGATCTTCAACCTGATCGCAAATCGCAGCGCGAAATCCGGCCGCAACAAGTTTGCCGAGATAGTTCTCAAGCTGGTGATGAGGAAAGCCGGCCATCGGAATCGGGTTTTCGCCCTTTTCACGGCTAGTCAGTGTGAGGCCCAACTCACGTGCGGCGACCTTGGCGTCGTCGTGAAACAGCTCGTAAAAATCGCCCATGCGAAACAGGAGCAGCGCATCGGCGCAGGCGGACTTGGCTTCTGCATACTGCCGCATCATCGGGGTCTTGGCCATGGCCGCATCAATGTAGCACGACATCGAGGTAACGGCGAGGCGGCTGCAGCCTTACCAGCGACATTTCTGGCTCCTCATCAGTCGATGTAGAGGAACTCGTTGGAGGCCAGCAACACGCGACAAACGGCACGCCACGTTTTTCGCTCAGCTGCGCCGGCATCGCCTGTTAAAGCGCCTTGGTAAATGGACAGAAATCGCTGCCATTCTTCAAGCTCAGCCGCCAGTGGCAAACGTCCCAGGACACTCTCAAACAACCACTCTATGCGTTCTTTCGAATCAGAGCCCCGTGAACGCGAGAGTTCCTCCAACGCGGCGCTGGCTTCATCCATCAATTGGCTGTTCATCATGAATAGTGCCTGAGGGGCCACCGTGGTCTCGCTACGATTTCCAGAAACCACCGCCGGATCAGGAAAGTCAAAGGCGCGGAACATCTCGTAGAGTCCGCTCCGCAGAACCGGCAAGTAGACACTCCGCCGCGTAGATGCGTACAACGCGGGATCTTTGAGGGTTTCCGCGGAGAGGATACGAAATGTCTTCCCCGCGAGTACCGCGCCCCCCATTTGTCTATCCAAACGGTCAGCCACCTCTAATAGTGAATCCCGCAACACCTCCGCTTCCATCCGCCTCCGGTTCATACGTGACAGATACTGGTTTTCTGGATCGATTTCCAAATGATTGCCACGCGCTCTGGTGTCCATCCGATAAGCCTCACTGGTCATGCATCGCAAATGCATCTGCTTGATCGACCAACCTGATTCCACAAACTGAATGGCCAGCCAATCCAGCAATGACTGATTTGACGGACGCTGCCCAAGACGCCCAAAATTATCGACCGAACGTACCAGCCCGTGCACAAAGTGCCCCTGCCAAATACGATTCACCATGACACGCGCAGTGAGAGGGTGCTGATCCTGAGTCAACCATTCGGCAAGCTGGCGTCGACCACTTTCATTTCTAGGTAACGAGATGTCCTGCTCCGCAGACAGAAACCTGGGAAACCGCCGTGCTGCCAACTGGCCGCGAATCAGGTGATTCCCACGCAGGAACACCTGCAGATCTTCCACCTCTCCCTCCTGCGATGCCATCGCCTTGGGGACCTGCGAGTAAGCCTCCCGGACCTGGTCCAATTCAGCCGCAACCCGTTTTTTTTCGTCTTCGCGGCCGATAAAGTTTCCCAGCACCAGCGTTTCATCAAGGCGATTGAGCTCCTGCTCCAGATGCTCCAGACGCCTTTCCAGATCGAGCGGCCCTAACGCCCGGCTATTCCATTTGGAATCAACCCGGTAGGACAGCATCACACGCGAGCTCTTGAAGATCCCCGCCAGGGCATAGTAGTCATCAATTGAAATCGGGTCGAATTTATGGTCATGGCACCGTGCACATCCCAAAGTGAGTCCCATGAAGACACGTCCCACGGTATCGATCTGGTCATCGACAATGTCCATCTGTTGCTTGACCGGGTCATCCTCCGCCAGCATTTTGGGACCAATCATCAGAAAGCCTGTGGCAATCACGGGTCCAAATGGATCGACTTCCCGCCCTGCCTTCTTGTCCGGCCGAGGGAGCAGATCTCCTGCTAATTGCTCGAAAATAAACCGGTCATAGCTGCGGTCCGCATTCAATGCATCGATGACATAATCCCGGTATCGCCAGGCATCTGCATAAGCCATGTTGTCATCCATTCCATTGGAGTCTGCGTAACGAGCGACATCCAGCCAGCGGCGTCCCCAACGCTCACCGTAGCGAGGAGACGCCAGCAATCGATCTACGAGCCGAGACCATGCATCGGGAGATACGTCCTGCAGGAACTGATGTATCGCTTCGGGCCGGGGAGGCAGACCATGCAGATCAAACGTGGCGCGACGAATCAGCTTCCTGCGGTTGGTAATGGGTGCTGGCTCCATATGCTGCGACTCCAAACCGGCCAAGACGAATGTATCCAGCGGGCCGCGGGACCAGCGGGCCAGACGCACGACGGGTTGTGGCATCGCCCGGGGAACCTGCCAGGCCCAGAAATCCCGATCCGCCTCGGTCAGTGACGACGCGTCCTGCTTTCTGGCAGGAACCCGCATCTCTGCAGCTGTCTGTGGCCAGGGAGCCCCTATCTGGACCCACTGCACCAGGGACTCGATCTGCCGGGCAGCCAGCTTTGCTTTGGGTGGCATTGCCTTGACAGACGGATCATGCTCCACCGCCAGGATCAGTAAGCTACGGCGCGGCTGGCCCGGTGCAATTGCTGGACCGGAACGCCCACCACGTAGCAACGCCGCCAAGGAATCAACTCGCAGGCCAGCCCGCATCTCGCCTTCTGCACCATGGCACTCCTGGCAATGTTCAACCAGTATTGGACGCACGGAAGTCTCAAAAAACTGCAATTGCTGCGGCGTCGGCGGGGAAGGCGGAGCAGCACTCGCCGAGATAGCCAGGCCATAGGTCGTGACTACCACGACGCGCGATACCCAAAGCCGGCAGGCTACTCGAAATACAGACACACGACCGCTCCTCAATCTCATTCTGTCACCATTCCACAGGCCAGGCATTGTACTCCACGCAGGCCAACAGCGTTTGGTACCGCTCGGGCCGCCAGGAAATCACTCTCAGCCACAGTGGATCCGACCTCAACGAACATGACTGAGACCGCGGCTGCCCGCTGGAATCCAGGTGGGAGTAGGGTTAGGATGGCACGTCGGCACAGCCCAGCGTCTTCCCCCTCACAAAGGAGCTCTTGGTGAAACAACGCATCCCCCTCCTCTTGGTACTCGCGTTGAGCAGTACGTATACCTGCGCCATCGCCCAGGAAAATAACCAGCCACCGAAGGGCTTCAGAGCGTTGTTCAACGGCACCGACCTGTCAGGGTGGTTCGGCTGGACAACGAAGAATCCAGAAGAACTCTGGGCCATGTCGAAAGAAGAGCTCGCCGAATACAAGGCGGAGAGCATCAAAGACATCAATCAACACTGGTCGGTTGAAAATGGAGAACTGGTCAATGACGGCTCTGGATTGTATTTGACAACCAACGAAGAATTCAGCAGCTACGAATTCTGGATTGACTACAAAACGGTTCCCACGGCCGATAGCGGCATTTACCTCAAAGGGGTACCGCAAGTTCAAATCTGGGATTACACGGACAAGAGTAAATTCGGCATCGGTGCCGACAAAGGTTCGGGGGGACTCTGGAACAACAGCAAAGGCGCCAACGGCAAAGATCCGCTGGTACTGGCAGACAATCCTCTGGGCCAATGGAACCGATTTCGAATTCGGCAGCTTGGTGCCCGGACTTGGGTTTGGCTGAATGGCAAACTCGTCGTCAACAATGCAATTCTGGAAAACTACTACGCCCGCTCACGGCCCCTCTTCCACCACGGCCCTATCCAATTGCAGACACACGGTGGTGAAATTCGCTGGCGCAATGTGTTCATTCGCGAGATTGGAGCAGAAGAGGCCAACAAGATCCTGGGCGCGTCCTCCGCAGACCTCGGTTTCGAAACGATCTTCAACGGCCAGGATTTCAGTGGCTGGACTGGTGCTGTCGACAACTACGAGATCGTCGACGGAGCCATTCAATGCAAGAAGGGAAAAGGCGGCAACCTGTTCACGAAGAAGATTTACAGTGACTTCGTCGTCCGACTCGAAATCAAGATGCCCCCAGCCGGAAACAACGGGCTGGCAATTCGTTATCCCGGTTCGGGAAACCCCGCCTACCAGGGAATGACAGAGCTTCAGGTGCTGGATATCGGCTATCCCGGAAAGTTGGCGCCGTACCAGTTCCATGGCTCTGCCTACGGAATGGTTCCCGCTGCACAAGGCTACCTTCAGCCCGCCGGGCAATGGAATTTCCAGGAAGTGACCGTGATCGGTTCGACCATCAAAGTCGAATTGAACGGCAGCGTCATTCTCAACACGGACCTGGGAAAATTAGACGACCCTGAGTTACTCAAACGTCATCCCGGCAAGACTCTCACCAAGGGTCACTTCGGTTTCGCCGGCCACAACGATCCGGTTCAATTCCGGAACATCCGTATCAAGAGCCTCTAATCGTCGCGCCGCCAGCCCACAGTGGCAGCAACGCTTCCATCAGCCGCACCTCCTCTTGTCACGACGCGCCAAGAATGGCCGCGTGACCTGAGGGTCGGCGCATGCGACGGGCACACGCCTGCGATGCATCACGTCAGCTGTAGTTGCAGGTGACGACCTGGCAACCCGTGTTGCTGCATTGTTCCACCGCTTCCTTTCCCTGTCGCCCACCTGTTGCCATTCGTACCTGATCACACCTTGCATTCCGAATATGTCCGATCCTCAACTGTGCTTTCTGACCGCCTCTGACCTGGTCCAGAAAATCAAAGCCCGCGAAATCTCTGCCGTTGAAGTACTGCAAGCCCATTTGGAGCAGATTGAACGCGTCAACCCGCACGTCAACGCGATTGTCACCCTGCTTCCAGATCGTGCTGAACAGGCAGCTCGAGCCATTGATGAACAGCTCGACCGAGGTGAAGATCCGGGACCTCTGTGTGGACTTCCCGTTGCCCACAAAGATCTGGTTGTCACCAAGGGCATTCGCACCACGTTCGGCTCACCTATTTATCAAGACTTCATTCCCGACACAGACGCGTTGATTGTCGAACGCCTGCGAAACGCAGGGGCAGTCACTATCGGCAAGACGAATACACCCGAATTTGGTGCCGGATCACAGACTTTCAACGAAGTGTTCGGGGAAACCCATAACCCCTACGACCTGACGAAAACGTGTGGTGGCAGCAGTGGTGGCGCCGCAGTCAGTCTCGCCTGCGGTATGCTGCCGATCGCAGATGGCAGTGATACGGGTGGTTCCCTGCGGAATCCGGCAGCATTCTGCAACGTGGTCGGCTTCCGCCCATCGCCGGGGCGCGTGCCCGTCTGGCCCAATGAACTGGGCTGGTTTCCAATCTCTGTACAGGGACCGATGGCACGCACCGTCGAAGATGTCGCCCTGATGCTGAGCGCTATTGCAGGCCCTGACCCACGCGATCCAATTGCCCTCCCTGCAGCGGGCGAAGGATTCCGCCAACCACTGGCGCGCGACTTCCGCAACACTCGAATTGCCTGGAGTGCGGACTTCGGTGGGCTCCCCATGGACCCACAAATCACACAAGTGCTCGATCCGCAAATCGCGACTTTCGCAGGACTCGGTTGCGAGGTCGCCCGTGGGCAACCTGACTTCAGCGACGCAGACGAGATCTTTCAAGTCTTGAGAGCCTGGGCCTTTGAACTGAAATTCACGCCGCTGATCGAGAAGCACCGCGAACAAATCAAGGATACGATCATTTGGAATGCTGAATTCGGGCAATCACTTACCGGACCCCAGATCTCACGGGCTGAAAACCTGCGCACGCAACTGTTTCAACGGGTCGTAAAGTTCATGGAAACGCACGACTTCATGATCTTTCCTGTAACCCAGGTACCTCCCTTTGATCTAAAGCAACCCTATATCGAGGAAATCGATGGCGTAAAAATGCAGACCTACATCGACTGGATGAAATCCTGTTACTTTGTTACGGTCACCGGACTTCCTGCGATCAGCGTGCCCTGTGGTTTCACTGAGACGGGTCTACCCGTTGGCCTGCAGATCGTCGGTCGGCACCAGGACGACTGGGGAGTTTTACAGTTAGCTTACGCGTTCCAGCAAGCAACCCAATTCGGAACCCAACGCCCACAAATCGCTGTCACCGCTTGAGCCGTGCGGCGAGCGGTATGGCATTTCGATCTAGGTTGAAACTGACCGTCCTGGTATAGGTAGGGCAACCTGCGTGGTGGTTTCGCCTCCTCTTGTCCACTCGCAACCCTGGTCAACCAGGCCCACCCGGGATGGAAACCTCTCTACATCGCCAGCTCAAGGAACGCTACGCGTCGGGGAATGCTCGTATCGAGGTCCCTCTCGGCGATTATCGGATTGACGTCGTCACAGACGACGAACTCATTGAAATCCAGCACGGGTCACTGAGCGCCATTCGTGACAAGATCAGACACCTGGTTGAAGAACACACCGTCCGCGTGGTGAAACCGATCATCGCCAGCAAGCAGCTCATCAAACTCGATCGTCCCCAAGGCGAACTCGTCAGCCGTAGAAAAAGTCCGAAACGAGGGCGTCTGCTTGATATCTTCGACGAACTGGTTCACTTCACGCAAGTGTTCCCGCATCCCAAACTCACCGTTGAAGTCGTTCTCGTCGAGGTGGAAGAAAGACGTTACCCCGGACACGGCCGGCGCCGCAGATGGAGTACGACTGACTTTGAAGTCGAAGATCGTATACTGATAGGAGTCGATCGCAATTTACTCTTGTCTGCCGCTGATGATCTTTGGCAGTTGCTACCAATCCACCTGCCCACTCCCTTCCACACTGGACACCTGGCAAAACAGCTTAAAATCCAGCGTTGGCTTGCGCAGCGCATCGCCTACTGCCTGCGGCAAGCCGGCGCGATACGGGAAGTCGGAAAGTCGGGCAACACGCGACTCTACGACCGCGCCTCCGATGCCGCATAAGCGCCTCGTTGGCAGCGCACCAGAAATAGACCGAATGGAATGTCTGAGAAATGGCAGGCCGCGTTGGTAGAAAAGATCTCGACACCGTTCTTTTCGGAGTACCTTTGCTGCCAACCAGAACGGACGCGGAACCCGCCATGAGTGATGACACGATCCTGCTACTTTGCGCACGGTGCCTGAAAACGCTAACACCCGGTGCTGGCAACTTCTTTCAGATCGAGATCCATGCCGTCGCAGACCCCACTCCACCAGAAATCACTGAATCGCCATCGCTGGAAACGATCCGACAGGAAATCCAGGCGCAGCTTAAGCATCTGGAAGACCTTTCACCCCAGGAAGCGATGGACCAGATCCAGCGACGTGTCACAATACACCTTTGCAACCTCTGCTTTCCAGATTGGATTGAACGTCCTGCCGGAAATTAGACCGCACCACGCTACACAGAGGGAAAGCAACTCCCTCTTGATTCCTGACCTCACTGACCAGACATGTCTCTTTCCAGTAACGCACTGAATCCCGCATTGATCATTGCGCGTAAACGAGATGGTGAAACTCTCACCAACAGCGAGATCGGCGCGTTCGTTAAGGGTTACAGTAACGGGTCAATTCCTGATTACCAGGCTTCCGCGTTCTGTATGGCAATTTGCCTGCGGGGTATGAACACGGCCGAGACCACAGCTCTGACAGAACACATGCTCCACAGTGGGGTCGCGCTCCAATGGGCCAACGCTATGCGACCCGTTGTCGACAAGCATTCGACTGGCGGTGTCGGCGACAAAGTCTCGCTGGTACTGGCACCCTTGCTGGCATCTGTTGGACTGTACGTTCCCATGATCTCTGGAAGAGGACTGGGACCCACCGGCGGTACCCTCGACAAACTGGAATCGATCCCCGGTTTTCGTACTGACCTGACCGCTCGCCAGCTGCAGGAACAAACCCAACAGCTGGGCTGTGCGATAAGCGGTGCTACCCATGAAATTGCCCCTGCCGACCAGAAGCTTTATGCGCTGCGGGACGTCACCGGAACAGTACCTTCCCGAGCCCTCATCACGGCAAGTATTTTGAGCAAAAAGCTTGCCGAAGGCCTTAGCGCACTGGTACTGGATGTCAAATGTGGATCGGGGGCACTGATGAAAACCGAGCGTGCTGCAGTCGAACTCGCGGAGAGCCTGGTCACAACGAGCGCTGCAATGGGCGTCGCCACGACCGCCTTCGTCACCAGCATGAACCAACCCCTTGGGGCCGCGGTTGGCAATGCGATTGAAGTCGAAGAGGCCCTGGCCACATTGCGCGGGGCGGGGCCGTCAGACTTGCGAGCCTTAACACTCACTCTGGCCACTGAACTGATGCTACTGACCGCACAGGCTGGCACAGAACATCAGGCAAAAACAGCACTGCAAGACGCGCTCGACTCGGGCGCAGCGCTAAATAAATTTACCGAAATGGTGACGGCACAAGGTGGCGATCTGGCACACCTTCCCAGCCCCCAAAAGAAAACGGATGTCAATGCACTGACGGCCGGATTCATCACTCGAATCGACACCGAAGCGTTGGCGTTGACAGTCATCGCATTAGGTGGCGGTCGGCGTCTTCCCACAGACACCATCAATCACCAGGTCGGCTTAAAGATCCTCCACAAAGTGTCAGACCATGTCGAACCCGGCACACCGCTACTCGAGATCTTTGCGCCCAGCGTGACCACAGACATCTGCAAGCAACTCCGGACTGCGATCACCATAGAGGCATGCCAGCCAGAACCACCACCCCTGATCTACCAGACCCTGCGTAGTCCCGCTCAATGACCGCAGGCAACGACGCGGCACCAGCACCACAAGGTACTGGCTATTTGTCGCGCGCATTGCCGTCAGTCGTCGGCTATAGATTATCCGCGTACTGGCACCGGTGGTCCCGACGGCGCGTCACTTCCACAATGGCCAGGCTCTACTCGTCCTCGTCGTCTTTCACTTGTGACTTGGACATGATTTCCTGTTGGATGTTGGGAGGCATCACGTCGTAATGGCTGAAGTCCATCGTGTAACTTCCCTGACCGCCCGTCATACTCGAAAGGGTACGTGAGTAGGTGGTCACCTCGCGCAGCGGAATTTCCGTATGGACCGTCTGCAAGTTGCCACCCGCCGCGTCGCTACCCTGAACGCGTCCCCCTCGACTGGACATATCACTATACACATCCCCGACATTGTCATCAGGCACCGTGATATCCATTTTCACAACAGGCTCAAGCAGGCAGGGTTGAGCCTGTTCAAAGACCTGCTTGAAGACCATCTTGCCGGCTGACTTGAATGCAGTCTCGGAACTGTCAACCGGGTGATGTTTGCCAAAATGTACTTCAACACAGACATTTTCGACGGGATAGCCGGCAACCACACCACCGACCAGACGCTCACGG
The DNA here is from genome assembly GCA_002724245.1 of Planctomycetaceae bacterium. GTDB lineage: Bacteria > Planctomycetota > Planctomycetia > Pirellulales > Pirellulaceae > UBA9264. Next base: position 23,250 of record PBOG01000085.1, on the reverse strand, counting down.
AAACCTTTCTCAATGGCCGGCATAAAGTTTCCTGGAATCACACCGCCCACCACGGAATCGACCCACATAAAGTTGGAATCTTTATCGTAATGAAACGATTTCATCTGCGGGAAACGCTGTTTGGTCGCGTGCTCTTCTGGGTCGACTCCCTGCGGCAACGGCCACATGCGGATGTGGACCTCGCCAAATTGGCCACGGCCACCCGTCTGCTTTTTGTGCCGGTAACTACCTTCCGCGTCCGCGCGAATCGTCTCCCGAAACGGGATTTTCGGCTCCTTGGTCTCAACCTCAAGTTTGTCTCGACGCTGCAAACGCTCTTGCACAATCGTCAGGTGCAACTCGCTCATGCCCGTCATTACCAATTCCTTGGTTTGCGCGTCGCGGTCCAACCGAAACGTGGGGTCCTCTTCGACAACCTTGTTGAGCGCTCCCGATAGCTTGGTTTCATCGCCACGGCTCTTGGGCGCAACGGCCAGTCCCACCATGGGCATTGGAAAGTCGATCTCAGGCATCAGTTTGTCACCCAGGCTCGTACCTGTGGCAATCTCCTCCATCTTGGCAACGGCGACAATTTCACCAGGGCCGGCCTCGTCAACAGGCTGCGTCTCGTTTGCTTGCACCTTCAATAACTGGCCCATCTTCACGCCTTTACGTGCCGACGAGGCAGCTGTTTGCTGGTCCTTTTTCAGGATTCCAGAATAGACGCGAATGTAGCTCAGTTTCTGTACGAAGGGGTCGATTCGCGTCTTGAAAACTTGAGCGACCAGTGGCCCATCTGCGGCCTGCTGAATTTCTCCGGAATCCCCATCCTGACTGGCCTCTCGCGCCACGTGCTCCGGTGACAAGCCACCCTGAACGATTGTGTCCAGCAATTCGGTCAAACCGATATCATTTTTGCCCGAGGTACAGAGAATGGGAATCAAACTACCCGTAGCGATGGCCTGGACAATCAAGCGTGACAACTCGTCATCTGTCGGCGGCGTGCCTTCGAAATAGCGCTCCATCACCTCTTCATCGACTTCGATGATCGATTCCAACAGAGCATCGTGAATCTCACCAGGGTCGACTAAGGCACCAGACGTGTCGTCCGGAACATTCAGAGTGCTCGCCACTCCTTTGAAATCAGCCCCCTGCCCCAGAGGCACATTCAACAACACACACTGATTGCCCCACATGTCGCGAATCGAGCTGACAATCCCGTCAAAGTCAATGTTGTCAGCATCCATCTTGTTGACAACGACGATGCGTCCCAAACCGGCCTTACCGGCTTCGTCGAACACACGACGTGTATTCACCTCAATCCCGGCCTGCGCATTGACGACGATAACGGCAGTCTCCACAGCCCGCAACGCTCCAATGGTCTGACCAATAAAGTCCGGGTACCCCGGTGTGTCGATGACGTGCAACTGTTTGCCGCCATGTTCGAAATGGATCAGGCTGGATTCAATCGTGTATTTATGATTCTTTTCTTCCGGATCAAAATCACAAACGCTGGTACCGTCATCCACACTAGGATTGGCATTGGTAAGTCCCTTGCTCACCAGCATCTTGTCTACAAGCGTTGTTTTTCCGGACGAACCGTGACCACAAAGTGCCACATTGCGAATATCACTAACTGCTATCGCCATACCGAATTCCTTCTGCAGTTACGTGCTGACCACTGCGAGAACAATTCCGACCGCAACGGTTCAGCATCGAATACCAGCTCATCTCTTAGAATACCGAAATCCTCAGGATCGTTGGAATCACTTTAGGGTCTTACGTCGCGCAACGCGCTGATTGTACGGTGTCAGGGTTCCGCCAGGGGTTGTGAATGGCCCACCGCAACTGCGTCAGAGAGTCCCACCGTCCCTTCGTACAGTGCTCGACCGACAATACATCCGCTCACCGTAGTTTGTGCCAACCGTGTGACATCCTCCAACTGGGATACGCCCCCGGATGCAATCACCGGCACCTGCACCGCGTCAAGCATTTCCTCGAGCGCTGTCACGTTCGGGCCTCGCATCATTCCGTCCCGCGCAATATCGGTGTAAACAATTCCAGCGATCGGCGCATCAGAAAATTGCTGTGCAAGTTCGATTGCCGGCAACTCGCTGGTCTCTAGCCATCCATCTGTCGCCACTAATCCGCTACGAGCATCGATTCCCAGCACCATTTGCCCTGGGTAAGCCCTGGTCATTTCGCGAAACCAGTCCGGATCCTTGATTGCCTGGGTCCCCACCACGAGGCGAGCCAACCCCAGTTCGAAGCCCTCGCGAACTCGGGCTTCGTCACGAACTCCGCCACCCAACTGACAAGGTACCGGCACAGCCTCGACGATCGCAGCGATCACCGAACGATTCGCCGAAGTTCCCGACCGCGCGGCGTCGAGATCGACCAGGTGCAACCGCTCGCCACCTTCGTCGACCCACCGCCGAGCAACCGCTACCGGATCCTCGCCAAAAACCGTCTCCTGACCGTAATCACCTTGCCGCAAACGGACACACTTGCCGCCACGCAAGTCGATAGCGGGCCAGATCTGCATCAACCAATACCCTGGTTACGGTCTAGTTCGACAAAAAGTCGCAATATGCCACACGGAGAATCGCGTGGCAAGTCCCGCCACAAGCTGCCAGCCCGTGGATCAGGGGAGGTACTCGACCTGCCGCACTCGCTGCCGTTTCGCCCAACCCAGCAAATCCGCCCAATCGATGAAGATTAACTCACAGGTCCACTCTGCCGCCAGCCCTTGCCTTTGTCGGCTCTGAACTTGGATTCCCGCTTGATTTCAGCGCCGCGGACATAGACACTAAATACGGTTGGCTGGTTGCGATTGCCGGCCGGCCTGACACGAAAACAGACCCCACCGAATTCTGTGATTCTCACCAGAGAGAGACATCCATGGCGACAACGATGACTGCTGACGAGATTCTCGATCGTGAGTTCCTGCAGATCCGTGGCAAAACCCTGGAATTGGCAGCTGCCTTCGATCGGCTCAACCGTGCATCAGGTGATGTTGCGACGGATCCACGACTGAAGCGAATCTGGGAGGCACTCGACGCGTTGCAGTCCACGACCAACGATCGTGCCGAACAGGTTCAATTGATTTTCTCTAGGTCGTACGAAGACGATTGGCGAGAACAATACGGAATTTGATCTCCCCATGGCGACGTGCGTTCCAGTCCCACATCCTTCCCGCCTCGCAAGTGAGCCCCGCAGATGTACTATATTGATCCTCACATCCACATGGTGTCGCGGACTACCGATGATTATGAGACGCTGGCCAAAATGGGCTGCGCCGGACTCAGCGAACCCGCCTTCTGGGCTGGATTCGACCGCGGCAGCGTCGAGAGCTTTCGGGACTACTTTCGGCAACTCACCGAGTTTGAACCCAAGCGCGCCGCGGAATACGGCATCCAGCACTACACCTGGTTGTGCATCAATGCCAAAGAAGCTGAAAACGTTTCCCTCTCCCGCGAAGTAATTGCCATGATCCCCGAATTTCTCGACTGCCCCAATGTCCTGGGCATCGGTGAAATCGGCTTGAACAAGAACACGCGGAATGAAGCCACTATCTTTCTGGAACATATGGAACTGGCGATCCGGCACGAGCAACAGATCCTGATTCACACGCCACACTTGGAAGACAAGTACATGGGCACGCGGATGATCCTGGACATGCTCTGCGACGATAGTCGCATCGATCGCCAGCGTGTCCTGGTCGACCACGTGGAAGAACATACCGTCAAACATGTTCTGGACGAGGGATTCTGGGCCGGCATGACACTCTACCCGATTACCAAGTGCACTCCCGCACGCGCTGTCGACATTATTGAGACGTACGGGTGCGAACGCCTGTGTGTGAATTCGGCAGGGGACTGGGGACCTTCCAAGCCAACCGCCGTCCCCGATCTCGTTCTCGAAATGCGCCGTCGTGGCCATCCTGAGAGTCTGATTCGACGCGTCGTGTACGATAACCCGCTGGAGTTCTTCCGCCAAAGCCAGGGCTTTCAATTCGTGCCACCGGCGGCCGAAGAATCAATGGTCTGACAGAATTGACAGTCAGACAGGGGACGCACAAGTCAATTCAACTTGGCGCACGGCTACCGGCAGTGAGTCGGGGGCCCTCAATCGCGGCAATGTATCCGCGTTTCCCCGCTGGTAAATCCCTTGCCCTCGGTGGCGGCCTGGTGTCTTAAATATCCAAGATCAACTCGGCTCGCCAGCCCTGCGAACATGGCTCGACGGAAAGCCCGTGATAGGTGACCGCCTTGACCTCGTTGGCAAGCTGGTGTCTGGCTGCGTCCACAGGCTCTCCCCACACGCTGCCCTCGAGTCGCATTGCTGACACCTGGACGTCAAATTTTTGAAAAAGTACCTGATCGGTCTCGAAAGCGTACAACAGTGCATTGAGCCAATCGACCATCAGGTAGGGATGGCTCGCAGCCTGGAGTGTGAACTTCTGCTGGTTCCGTGGCGCCACGTCCAGCGGGTTACTCACCAATTGCGCGAAGAGGCCACGTGCTGCCTCATTGAACAATTCACTGAGAGTAGCAGCGCGTACCCGCAATCCCAGGTCGGCGGTGTGATCAAAGACTTCAAACATTGCCGCCCGCACTCCGTCTACGCTGCTGTACCACTCCACCTCCGTTGCCACACCACAACCCAGGCGACCGCGCAAGGTTGCCCGCCAGGTCGCCGGAATCATGTTGACTCAGCAGGGTCCGCAAGCGCAACGACCCACCGACCGGTAAGCTGACCGGCCAGCATCTGATCGATCTGCCCAGGCAACGCATCCAACGTCGTCAGACGCGCGACCTCCGCCAACAACGCTGGTCTCCATTCCTGCGCCAACTGCGACCACATCTGCTGGCGCCGCGCCGTCGGACACCAGGCCGAATCAATTCCCGCCAGCGTAATCCCCCGCAAGATAAACGGATAGACCGAGGCCTCCCAATTGACACCCCCGACCAGGCCACAGGCAGCGACACAGCCATTGCGGCGCGTCGCCTTCAGAACCGATCCCAGCGTAGCACCTCCCACTGTATCAATCACACCGGCCCACCGTTCACCAAGCAGAGGACGTTTCTGTGGGCCAGCCAGTTCCTCACGCGGAACCACCTGCGATGCCCCCCAGCTCCGCAACACGTCGTGCATGGCCGGTTTACCTGTTGACGCGACAACCTGGTATCCCAAACCTGCCAGCAGCAGTACTGCAAGGCTCCCCACACCTCCGGTAGCCCCCGTAACCAGGACCTCACCAGCACTCGGAACAATCTCCTGGCGGCGCAACGCATCAACAGAGAGCGCCGCGGTCAGGCCGGCCGTTCCGTAGATCATTGCCTCTTGCAGCGTGAGCTCCTGCGGAAGTGGCAGCAGCCAGTCGGCAGGGACACGGACATAACGTGACCAGCCACCCCACCGCTGGGCCCCCAATTCATAGCCAGTCAGAAAAACTGCCTGGCCTGGACTGAACCGCACCGAATCACTGGCGACAACTTCACCCGCGGCGTCAATTCCAGGCACATGCGGAAATGCCTGTACCACCCCCGGATGTCCGCTGGCGGCCAGTGCATCCTTGTAGTTCAGTGAGGAGTAGTCGACCCGGACCAGCACCTCTCCGTCGGGCAGTTGTGCGGGCATGATCTGGTGGATTATCCGCGACACGTCACCTGCGTCGGATTGTTCAATCCACATACACGAAAAATGTGTCTCTGGCATTATCACGCCCCCCTCAGAGCACGGCCACTCGTCAAGCCAACTTTGCCCACATCGCCCCCCCAGCGCAACAACACGTCGCCAATTGCGACAATTTATCCGGCAGGTGGTTTCATTGACACTTCGAACCAAGACGCACTAAAATTGCAGCTCATAGAGACATCCGCAACCACAACATGCCCTGTTTCTGGAAACAGAACAGGCTCTTGGGAACAGCAACAATGGGAACGAATACGATTGACCTTACCGACGATAATTTTCAATCCGAAGTCCTGGAATCAGACGAACCCGTGCTGGTTGACTTTTGGGCGCCCTGGTGCGGCCCTTGCCGTCAGATCAGCCCAATGGTCGATGAGCTCGCCGCCGACAATGCCGGATCTGCCAAGGTAGGAAAAGTCAACATCGACGAGTCCTCCGGGGTGGCCATGAAATACGAAGTACAGAGTATTCCCACGCTGCTGGTCTTCAAAGGTGGAGAAGTCACCAGCCGATTTGTCGGCGCCCAGCCCAAAGCCAAACTACAGGAAGCACTCGACGCCACGGGATCCTGAGCGACCACCGGCGCAATGCAGCGGCCGCAACGCCGCAACCAATAATTCGACGACAACATCTGCAGTGCAGTACATACCAGCTGCTCGCATTGACGTTGTGTTCTTGCCTGCTTTTGCGGGCGGAACGCCCGGTCCCCGACCTTACGTCACGACGTTCGCTTGATGCGATCACCGATTATTCCTGGATAATTCGGGCAGAGCGTAGATGGATCGCTATGTTAAAAAGCAAGACGAAGACCAGCCGAGGGGTGCCGCAGGCTGGTGCTTCCTGCTTTTTGTGTTAGGTATTGGGGGCTTTGTTTGGTTAGCGTTGTTTTTAATGCCGTACATTTACCAGCTATTGATCGCTGGTGTTCTGTCCAATCACTAGCAAGTCCTAGCAGTTGCATGGCCGGGAACAACGCATAAGAACGCGACTACGCGTCTGGGGCGTCGACCCTGAAAAGCTGGGAGCCTAACCGGCCTGCCACGTTTTTTCCCTAGGTGTCACGAGGCTGTGACAAATGCCAAGCATACCTGTTGAAGGTTGGACGCCCCCCACGAAAAAGCAACGTAAGGTCCGCGACGAATGGCTGGCCGAGGCTAAATATTATGACCCTGAGTGGGCCAAAGAGCATGGCCTTGATAGGGACAACGATCATGTCACCGGAAACGCTTGGTTTTCCCAGCACGAGGTATGGCGTAACTGGGGCAAAGGGCTCGATGATGACTGGGCGGCCGATCCGCCTATTATTTTCGATAGGCTCCACGAAACCACAGAGTTCTTTGAGCGGGACGGCAAAGCCCCCAGACCCGGCCTGTACTTAGACCGGGATGCAAGGCCCTCGTTCGCAGACACTGAAGCGGACCATGAAGCCGCACAAGCAGCCCAGGGGATGCGCGGCCCAAAGGACATCGAAGCGAAACAGGAGGAAGTGTTTAAGATCCTGGCAAACCTGCGGGACAGCGTATCGGGCTTGCCTGGACCGGAAGCAAATCGCGTCCTGACGCAGTTGACCGATCATATCGACGTGGATATGTCGGTAGCCGCCAGCCGGAAAGGGCTAAAGCGTGGGGAGTCCCGCTTTACGCTACAAGGCGCGACTATCTACCTGGCGTCATCGATTGCAGGTCGCATGGCGCTCACGTCACGACGTTCTGGGGACTTCCGTCCAGAAATGCCAGTACGTTGTCGACGGCTCCCGTATTGAGCAACTCCACACCCTCCGGGGTTTGATCCGCGTTGTGCGGCGTCAATACAACCTGGTCACACTGCAGCAGGGGATCATCGGCCGGCAAAGGTTCCGTCGTAAACACATCGAGCCCCGCCCCGGCGAGATGCCCGCTGTGTAATGACTCGACCAAGGCATCACGATCGACGACACCACCGCGCGCGGTATTAATCAACAGCGCCCCCGGCTTCATCATGGCCAGTGCTTGGCGGTCAACCAGGTTCGCGGTCTGATCCGTTAGTTTCACATGCAAACTAACAACGTCGCTCTCACGAAACAGCTCGTCGCGATCAACAAATGTCACTCCCAGGTCAGCGGCGCGCTCAGCGGAAGGATGAAACGTCCAGGCAAGTACACGCATACCTAATGCCTGACATAAACGAATCATCTGACGACCAATCGCTCCGGTCCCGATTACGCCTACTGTCTTGCCTGTCAAGGAGATATTCTCAGCGCGGGTCCAGCGACCAGCTTTCAACTCGGCAGTCTGAAACGCCACGCGTCGGGCCGCGGCCAACATCAAACTGAAGGCGTGTTCGGCAACGACCGGTGCTGTTTTGCCAGGAATATTGGAAACCACGATCCCCCGCTGACGAGCAGAAACCAGGTCAATCGAGTCGGTACCGATGCTACAAATCGCGATCATCTTCAACTTGGGCAATTGACTCAACGCTTCTTCGCGCCAATGCACCTGGCCACGTGAGTTAATCAAGATCTGCGCGTCAGTGGCGCGCGTTATCTGCTCATCAAGAGTCGCTGGACGATCGTGAAATACACGCACTTCTGCCAACGAGCGCAGACGGTCCAGTTGCGGAGAATTCGCAATCTGCACGGGGTCATCACCCGGAATCACTACCACCAGACCCGTTTCAGCCAAGACGTCACCCTGCCTTTCCAAACAGAAATCGTCACCAAATGCCCTCGCAGCGTTTTCCAGCATAAACTGCTGCTGGGTAAAGACACTGAGAGGCCGAACAACGTCACCAAGATTTACAGGCATTTGAAGCTGTCCGGACCAATCCCGCAAGCAGACACCACGGATTCCATCGTGCCAAACGGGCGGGTTAGTCTGACCGATTGCCTTTTGTATACTCGACGTACGGCAGACTCTGGAACCTTACGTGCCCGAGAAACACATGGAATCAGGGCATACAACTCGATCACCGAGGCACCACCATGACAACTGCGAACTGGAAAACACAAGTCTTCGGCAAGATCATGAGTCTGCTATACAACAACCCTCACCGGGTCGTCGAATACCGTGTCCGTGATACCGACGGCAACTGGATCGATCGCGCATCGACTCCCGCACCGGTACTCCGTCTGTTTGAAACCGAGGCGACAGAGGAACGCACCTGCCTGCAGACGATTCAATTCGTTCACCATGTGTTTATTCCACCAGCGGGCCGACACGTCGAAGAATTGCACATCCACCCCGACGCCGAAGAACTGGTCGTCATCACTGCCGGACGCGGCGTCATTGACCTGGGTGGCACGACTCAAGCTGTCTCGACCGGGGACGTCATCTATATTCCACCAGCGATAGAACACGAGTTGCGAAATGACAACGACGAGGAATTGCTGGGGGCATTATTCATCAATGTGCCGACGGGCGAGGGACTCCAGAACCTGGTCGCGGCTCAGAAACAAGCCCGTTAGAAATCACCCGACGAACATTCCGGACACCTCCCGATGACCATGAAAATTGATCGACTTGAGTTTATCCATGTCGCAATGCCTTTGATTTATCCCTGGCGAACTGCTTACGGTGAGGACGCGGCGATTCACGCCATCCTCTGCCGCATGTCGAGTGGTTCGGTCGATGGGTGGGGTGAAAGCGCCCCTTTTGCCGCCCCCTGCTATAGCCCGGAATGGGCCGGTAGCGCATTTGCCACTTTGCGAGACTGGCTCGGACCCGCTGTCCTTCATCAGGAAATTGCCTCCGGCCAAGAACTACAACAGCTCCTGGCTCACTTTAAAGGCAACCCCTTCGCCAAGGCCGCCCTCGACAACGCCTGGTGGAGTCTTTACAGCCGTCACACCAATACCCCCTTGCACGTCGCTCTGGGCGCAACCCGCGACCTGGTGCCAGTAGGCGCTGACTTTGGCGTCATGGATTCCATCGATGACCTGCTGCAATCAGTCCAGGAAGCTGTGGCAGACGGCTTTCCCCGCGTCAAACTGAAATTCCGTCCTGGCTGGGACCTGCCGATGCTGGAGGCCATTCGCAACCATTTCCCAGACCATCCCTTTCATATCGACTGCAATAGTGGCTATCGCCTCGACGACACAGATCTGTTCCAGCAGGTTGACCGCTTTCAATTGGCTATGGTTGAACAGCCACTGCAACACGACGACCTGATCGATCACGCCACCCTGCAGGCCCAGATCAAGACCCCCGTCTGTCTCGACGAGAGCATGACAACACCACGCCGCGCCGAACAGGCAATCAGCATGAAAAGCTGTCAGTTCGTCAACATTAAACCGGGTCGCGTCGGTGGCCTGACGAATGCTGTGGCAATCCACGACATCTGCCAACAGGCAGGTATTCCCTGCTGGGTTGGCGGCATGCTCGAGAGCGCCACCGGGTCAGCACAATGTGTGGCCCTGTCCATGCTCGACAATTTCACTTATCCCGCGGATATCTTCCCCAGCGCGCGTTTCTACCACGAAGACCTGGGAGATCCGCCCGTCGCACTTGAAAAGTCAAATGGTATCCAACACGTCAGGGCCTTCGAAAGTCTTCCCGAACCGGTCGAATCCCGCCTGGCGGAGCGCACTATCGAACGCGCCGTACTACAGTAATCACCTGCCAGGCAGTGATGTCCGCCGGTTGACCGGGGTGCACCACTCTGCTATTTCAAGATACGCTTTCAAGCGCCCCTGTTTATTTCCTTATTTGTTCCAGCAACTCCTTATCGTACACAGGTGATCAGCATGCAGCGCGTCCGCTGGGGTATCGTTAGTACTGCCAAGATAGGCACCGAGAAAGTGATTCCCGCGATGCAGAAGGCGGCCTACTGTGACATCGTGGGCATCGCATCACGCGATCTCGAGAAAGCCAATCAGACGGCCTCGGCACTGGGCATTCCTAAAGCCTACGGCTCGTATGAAGCGCTCCTGGCAGACCCTGACATCGACGCGATCTACAACCCGCTCCCCAACCATCTACATGTGCCCGTTTCCATTCAGGCTCTGCAGGCCGGAAAACATGTGTTGTGCGAAAAACCGATCGGGTTGTCGTCTGACGAAGGCCAACAACTCGTAGAGGCAGGACAACAGCATCCGCATTTGAAGCTGATGGAAGCGTTTATGTACCGCCACCACCCACAGTGGCAAAAAGCCCGACAACTGGTCCAACAAGGCAGTGTCGGCACTCTTCGTACCATCCAATCGTTTTTCTCCTACCACAACGTTGACCCGGACAACATTCGCAATATGGCAGACATTGGTGGAGGCGGTCTCATGGATATTGGCTGCTATCCGATTTCGTTGTCACGATTCATCTTCGCCAGTGAACCGCAACGGGTTCTAGGGCTGGTAGAGTACGATAAACAATTTGGAACTGACAATCTGGCCACTGCCGTGCTGCAGTTTGAATCCGGCTTTTCAACGCTCACTTGTTCGACGCAGCTCGCGCCTTACCAGCGTGTGAATATCGTCGGGACCGAAGGTCGCGTTGAAATCGAAATCCCCTTCAACGCACCACCGGATCAACCCTGCCTGTTATGGCATCAATCGGCCAGCGGAACTGAGGAAATCGCGTTTGACATCTGTGACCAGTACGGGATTCAGGGCGACCTTTTCTCAGAAGCCATCCTCAACGACACCCCTGTCCCCACCCCCATCGAAGATGCCGTGGCCAACATGAAGGTGCTGGAAGCAGTGGTGCGAAGTGGACAGAGCGGTGCCTGGGAAAGCCCGTAGTCATCGCGCGGCGGGGAAACGCAGATCGGATATTCCACTCGAACCCGCTGGGTTGGTGTCTGGGGTTGGAGTCCCGACAGGACCCGTCGCTTGATCCCAGAGTGAAACGGAAAGATCGTCAATCCAGGCCTCCCCCATGCCGGTCAGGGCAAAGGAAATCACCAGAGGACGGTCTCCCTTGGAGGCTCGGTAAAACATAAATTCCCGCCAACCTGTTCCCTGTCGAACGCGTTCGGCAAGATCCCACCCACCCAAATTATCATAGATCGCCAGGCCGTCATGGCTGCCCCGAATCGCCTCAGGCACATGCACCCACCCATGGATCCGAATCCACTGGGATGCCCGCACAGGCACGGGAGCACTATGGATAACCACAGGCGCTGTTTCGACCACCTCCGGCGGTTCCGCAGTTGACTCGGGCCAAACGCGCAGGTGGAGAGACGTGCGACCACGCCAAGGCGACGTCACTGACAACTCAACCGCCGCCGCCAGTCCCATGACAGGTTCGCGCTGCTGTTTCCAGCCGCTGCTCAACATCTGCGGTAGACTCTCAAAATCCCCAGCCGCCAGCGCATTCGGACTCCATTTGGCGGTCCGTATTCGGGCGAGCCAGCGCCAGTGTGATGGCAACGACCTGAATAACAGGCAATACGGGCTGGTAGTCACCGACGGCAACACCTCCGACGCCTTACGCCAGTGCGTTTGCCGCACCTGATCCAACAATTGCTCTCCGCGTCGCGCCAGCCCGTCTGCCGACGCCACGTCACCTGCCAGCCACATTTGCGTGGCACGCTGCACGTGGGAATCAACCGTCACCAGAGACTGAGAGAGCTGGGTGTCACCCTGTCCCGCAGCCGTGATCGACTGGTCGACCAGCCGCGTCTGACTGAGTCCCCCACGCAATAACTCGGTGCGTAGCTGGACCATTTCCCGACCATGCAGTGACATATACTGGGCGATGTGATTGCGAACCGCTGAATCTTCTGTGAGGGCAATCAAACCAACCCGATCCGGGTCCTGCTGCGTCACTCTCGGACCGTGGTGACGGCGTAGTTCACGGGGGCCCGTCGCTGACAATCCATACAGGCGGTCCGTCGCCGGAATCCCATACAAATCAAACGCCAGCAGGCCCGGCGTCATCGGCGCCAACACATGCTGTTGACCACTTCCTCGCGCCAGCACCAACGCCAGTCGCGAACGTCGAGTCTGCAGTACGGTAACGTGGGCCCTTTCATCGCGTGTTGGCAATGCCTCGACAAATGTCCCCATCGTGACCCAGGGTCGCAACAGCTTCAGTTCATGATTCAACCGTTTCAACGTCAACGCCCGCATTTGAGTCGCTGCATCCGTCGAATCCAGACGAGTTCGAGAACGAAAACAGAACCCACGCACACCGGCGGACAACGCCTGGTACGCCATCATTCGCAGCTGATCCGAACTGAGGCCGAACGCGGTACCGTTCCCCGCACCCAACAGGACAAATTGCTCGTCGAGCTGGCGAGGTGTCTGTGTTTGCACACCCGCCCAGCAAAGTTTTCCAGGGCGCGCTAAGCGGCGACGCTGCTGAAGAAACTCTCCAAAATGATCCAGTTCGAACGTCGTGCCAATCACATTCTGCTGCAGCATTAGAATGTCGCTGTATTGGCTGAGATCCCAATAACCGGAACGTGGCCCGCAGACTGTCGGTCGCTGCAACGGATCCCGTTGCCGGACACCTTCCGCCAATCTGCGCAGGCCCTCTCGATCACCACCCATCAACCCTTCACCCAAATTCCAGGCCAACACGCGGTCTCCCCACAACCCACCCGCTGTCTCGGGACCCGCTCCAGGTGGTGCTATAAACCAGAGATCCCGCTTTTGTGCTTCGCGCAGTTGCTGGTTCGTCGGCGGCAAACTCAAACGAATGGTGTTGAAGCCAAGCCCTTTCAGCCATTCGAAGGATTCACCATTGAAATCGATGGCTCGTGGCATGAACGGCCGATTGTCAACAAACAGCACGCCGGACTCGAGTCGCACTGCAGGAACAGAACCCAGCGGATTGTTTGCCCCTGCGACCGTCCCGACGCCAACCCGGTTAGCCGGTTCCGCAACATTCCCAAACACCGCTGGTGGCACGTAGCCTTCGACATCCAGGTCGTCGATCCAGAGGTTTGTAACGCCGAGACCGCCGTACGCATTGAGTACAACCGCATCCAGGTATGCTTCCCGGGGATCTACACGTGTACCAAACTGCTGGTAGAGATGGGGCAACTTCTGGGACAACAAGGTCCGCGGCTCTTCGATCGTTAGTTCCTGCCAACTGGTGCTCCCGTCCGTAACCGTCCCGGCAATCATGGTCCGTAATGGTTGTCCAGTACGCGGATGAAGCGACCTGGGCAATACGACCACCGCTTGTAACTGCACCCCTGGCCGATCGGTCTTTACCCAAACACGCGGTTTCAAATCGTCGTGTACAGGCATCGGATCTAACACATAGCGAAAATGGACGTAGCTGCCACTTCCCGCTTCAATCCGAATAGACTCGCTCGCATTGCCTCGGTGTGCCTGGTCGTAGGCGCGGCGAATTTGGACGCGCGGCACGACATCGTAGTCCGCCAGTTCCCAGCGGGTGTCGGGGGTCTCAAAGGAATCAGGAAGTTCGCCCGCCCCGCATATCCCACCCACTGGTAGCGCGAGCCACAGCAGGAACCGTATCCACTCTCGCAAGCTGCGCAGCGCGCGCCAGCCTTGCGGAAAAAACAAACCGCAAGGCACAGGGTGACACGACCTACCAGCAGCCTGCCGCAACAAGACGCAATCTCCCGTCAAAGTATTTCCAACACCCGTCACAAGCTGCCCGCCAGCTCGCCACATGCTCAGCCGGAAACAGGGGTCACTGTTGTCCACGCTGAGTGTTGCCCAAAAACCACATCGCGAAATCCTCCACGCGTTGTTTCTAAGTCGTGCTTCTAACAGTATTTGCGATCTTGAACCAGATCGAATGGGTTGCCTTTTCTCCACATCCACGCCAATCCACCCGGCCTGCCAAGGAACACCTCAAACCATTAACTGGAAACAGCTTACAGCGAAAACAACGGGGATTTCCAGAGAATTGGCACGACGAATGCTCTTGATAGCCCGTACTGACGCATCGCTCTGGAGCCCCACCATGACGAGTACACAACGCCGCTTCGCTCTCGACCAAATTGAAGAACTTCCCAAGGATCTGCTGGAACTGGGAACCCTCATCAACGGGCTGCCACTTGCGCTGCGGCAGCAGCTGGAATCCTCTTACACACGCGTTGTCGAAAGCACCCGGCGACGAAGACGGATCTTGACCCTGGTCCAGGAAGCACTGGGCCAATTGCGTTTGGACATGAAATATCTGACGTTTGACCTCGATGCGACCCGTAACGAACGGGACGCATTACTCGATGCCCAGGATGAAATGGAAGACTGACCCCACGTACCACCTCCCTGCCGACGCGCGGCCAGAAAGCCCCTTTCCGATTGCGTCTGGGCCCTCTCTGGAATACGATAAAGCGTTAACCTGTATAGTCTTCCCTGCGGTTGCACTGCCACGTCCTACTGGCGGACCTCCGGGGAAGACAACTGCAGTCTTCGCTGGACTCCTTAGCTCGCGTGGTTCGTCAGATGGTCGACATTAGCGCCGACAAATTGGCTCAACGCGCCTTCGATGTCGGCCTGCTGGACAACCAGCAACTGGAAATGACTTGGTCTGAACTGGGCACGCGAGACGTCACTGCAGACGAATTCATCGCCGTGGCCACACGGCGCGAGTTGTTGACGAAGTTCCAGATTGACCGCCTCATCAATTCGGAACGGTTCGGGTATTTCTACGGCGACTACAAGTTGCTCTACATGGTGGGAGCCGGCACATTCGCCCGGGTGTACCGTGGCGTCGGACGGTTGGACGGCAAGATGGTGGCCGTCAAGGTGCTCCGACAACGGTATGGTGATGACGTGCAAGTCCGTGAGAACTTCATACGTGAAGCCGAAATGGTCATGCAGTTGCGACACCCCAACGTCGTACCGATTTACGATGTGGGCTCCGAACGCAACCGCCCTTACATGGGCATGGAGTTTGTCGAAGGCAGTAATCTCCGCAGCTTCGTTATGGCCCGCAAGAAACTCACCTTGCTGGAATCCCTGCGTATCATGCGTGATGTCGCGGCCGGGCTCGAGTACAGCATCAGCAAAGGCGTCGCACATCGTGACTTGAAGCTTTCCAACGTGCTGGTCTCCAGCACAGGGCGAGGCAAGCTGGTCGACTTCGGGTTAGCTGCGATGGAAGTGAAAACCGGCGGGGTCAACGAGAACTTCAACCCTCGCAGTATCGACTACGCAGGACTGGAACGTTCGACCGGTGTCCGCCGCAACGATCCGCGCAGTGACCTCTATTTTGCGGGAGCCATGTTGTACCACATGCTCTCGGGCCATCCACCACTTACAGAAACCAAGGACCGCGCTGCCCGTCTGAGTGTCTCACGGTTCCGTGAAGTCAAACCGCTGATCCAACTGGAGCCGACGCTGCCGCTGTTTGTCCACCAGCTGGTCATGAAATCGATGGAGCTGGATGTTACCAAACGGCACGCCAATGCGACCGAGTTGTTGTCCGACCTGAAAATCGCCATCCACCGGGTCGAGCGTGGCGAAACCGAAGCGGGCAAAGAACAAGAGGCCACTAGTGCCGCCGCCGAGGTGAATCAAGAAGAGGGTCGCGAAGGGGCAAACCACACGGTAATGGTCATTGAATCACACGCGCAAATGCAGAACGCACTGCGTGAACGTCTCAAACGCCGCGGCTACCGGGTGCTAGTGATCAGTAATGTTGACCGCGCACTGGACCGATTCGAGGATGACAACCCGGTTGCCGATGGTGTTATTTTCTCGTCCGCAGAACTCGGTGAACAAGCCGTGGAAGCCTTCAATCGATTCGGCCAGGATGAAAAGACCGCGGAAATACCAGCGATCCTGCTGATCGACAAACGGCACAAAGAACTAATTCGTCTGGCAGAGACGGCCGACCATCGCCGTCTGTTGGCGTTGCCGTTGAAAGTCCGCCAACTGCGTGCCCTGCTCAAACAACTGGTGGTCGATGCGGCCGCAAACAAAGACCAGGTTGCTAGCTGATCGACTGCTGCGCAACGCGACAGTAGACGGCCAGCGACCACGCCCTGGTTACCAGTTGGTAAAACTGCCGTCGGGACGGCTCAGCTGGGGGCAATCGCCTGATTCGATGGCCGGATAGCGGGCGACCGCCGCTTCGTCGAACTCGATTCCCAACCCGGGCCCCGTCGGCGGCAACAGGTGCCCGTCGGCAAACGGTACCTGGACTGGAAACAACTCCGCTAGTGCCTGTCCTGGTTCGCGTGGGCATTCCTGTACCGCGAAGTTACTGGTCGCCAGGTCGAGGTGCAGGCAGGCCGCGGTCGAGACCGGCCCCAGTGGGTTGTGCAGGGCGATCGGCAAGTAGTGCGTCTCACACCAGCCGGCAATCTTGCGAGCCTCGGTAATCCCACCCACAATGCAGACATCAATTCGGGCAAAATCGATCAGGTCCTCCTCGACAACCTGGCGGAATTCCCATTTGCTGGCGTACTGCTCCCCCATGGCGATCGGTACATGGACTTTGCCGGCCACTTTTCTCAGCGCCGCCGGGCTTTCGGAACGGATCGGGTCCTCGACAAAGTAGGGCCGCAGCGGTTCCAACTGGCGACAGAGGGTCACCGCATCTGCCGGATCCAAACGGGTGTGCACATCAATGCAGATCTCAATGGCCTCACCCACCGCTTCTCGAATCGCGGCGAACTGACGCACTCCTTCACGGACCGCCACGGTCGGCTCCAGGATCTCCCCCTGGCTCGGCCGGTCGGAGCGAACAAACTTCCAGCCGGCCGCCACCTTTTCGCAAGCCTGCGTTACCAGTCCCTCCGTCGTCTCCGCAGCGATATGCGGATAACAGACGACCCGGTCGCGGACGAGGCCTCCCAGCAACTCATAAAGGGGGACTCCCAGGGCCTTGGCCTTGAGGTCCCAGAGCGCGATGTCGATGGCGCTGATGGCGGCCGCCCCGATCCGGTTGGCCGGAAAAAAGCCACAGCGAAACATGACTTGCCAGAGGTGTTCGATCCGNCGCGGATCCTGGCCAATCAGCGCTGGCCGNAAGGCGTCGATGAAGCCGGCCACCGCCGCCTCCCGCCAGGTGATNCCCGCTTCCCCCAATCCGTAAATTCCCTCGTCGGTATCGACNACCACGAACAGCGAGTTGCGTGCTTCCCCCACGACGTGGGTGCGAATCTGGGTGATCTGCATGGGGTTCCTCCGTCATTGAACTCGGGAAGGCAGGCTGAACGCCGACGGCCGGAATGTTATAGTGAGCCGCAGTCGTCTGTTCAATCCGCCCGCGCCGGGACCGTCGCCTCTTCGGGAAGACTCGTATGACTCACGACTCGCTTAACGTGTCAGAGCGTCCCACTCACCGCCGCTGGACAATTCTCAGCCTGGCCTGCGGCGCATCCGGGTTTCTCTACCTGCATCGCTACACCTGGAATTTTATCCGGCCGGCACTGCGCGACGAATACGACCTGTCAAACCTGGAGCTTAGCTACATCTACAATGCCTTCAATTTTGCCTACACGGCGGGTCAGGTTCCCAGCGGAATCCTCTGCGATTTCTTTGGCCCTCACATGTTTATGGTGGCAATCATTGTGGCCTGGTCGGTCTCTTTACCTGGTATCGGGGTGACTGGTGGCAGTTTGCCGGGACTGTGTGCCGCGCGTGCCCTGTTCGGAGTCTCCCAAGCTGGCTGCTACCCGAGCCTGGCCAAGATCTCCAAAACGTGGCTGCCCATCAAGACACGCACCATCGGGCAAGCCATGATCGCCACCCTGTTCGGTCGTGGTGGTGGGGCCGTGTCGCCGCTGATTATGGGTACCCTGTTGATGGCGACCATGGGCCTTTCCTGGCGTTGGGCTTTGGTAGCGATTGGGGTGACGGGTCTTGTTTTTGCGATGCTGTTTTATTTCTTTTTCCGCAATAGCCCCGAAGTTGATCCCAATACGAACCAGGCCGAAGTGGATCTCATTCGCGCCGACGACCCTGGCAGCACTGAGACCGGAGGCGTACTCAATTTCTGGCACGTCATACAGAACCCCAGCATGTGCGTCTTCATGCTACAGCAGGTCGCCAGCGCCGGGGCCGACTTCGTCTACGTCGCCCTGATGGGAAGTTATTTTCTGGATAATGATGTGGATATGAGCTGGGCAGGACTTCTGGTCAGCCTGCCACTCTGGGGCGGCGCGATCGGTGGTTTCATCGGTGGCTTTGTGAACGATGGGCTGATCCGCATCACCGGCAATCGCCGGTGGGCACGGACCACAGCCGGATTCAGTGGCAAGTTCATCGCGGCCTTGCTGATGGCGTCCATTGTGGTGCTACACGCCAACCCCTACGTCGTGGGAGGAATGCTGTTCTTTGTCAAGTTTTTTACCGACTGGAGCCAGCCCACGGTCTGGGGAACCTGTACCGACATGGGGGGGCGTTATTCGGCCACGGTATTCAGCATTATCAACACCTGTGGTGGCGTGGGGGGAATCGCCTTGTCACTCAGTGCCGGCGGCATCCTCGATTACTACGCCACCGAGTTACCGGACGGTACGCTGCAAAACAATTACGACCCCCTGTTTCTGGCCATCGCAGCGCTGTACTTATTGAGTGGTATCAGCTGGTTCTTTATCAACTGCACCAATCGCCTTGACAAAGATGAAGTGTTCCTGCATCCCGATTTTGCCGACGGTACCCCATCCTGATTCTCTTTCCCCCTCCCCTGAGGAGTCACCACCACCATGCAAGATATTCGGATCGCCGCCGTCAGTATCAACAGCCCGCTCGGCCAGGTCGATCAGGTACTCACCGACACCGGCAACTGGTGCCGGCAAGCCAAAGAGGCCGGCGCTGAGTTCGTGCTGTTTCCCGAGCTGCTGGTCCACGGCCACTGCACACCCAACACCTGGGACCTGGCCGAGGCGATTCCAGACGGCCCCAGTACGGCGCGGTTGGTGGCGCTGGCCCGCGAGTACCAGCTGGTGCTCTCGGTGGGATTAAGCGAAAAGGAAAACAACCTGGTCTACAACACGCAAATCCTGGTCGGCCCGGACGGCTACATCGGCAAACAGCGGAAAATCCACATGTCGCGAGACGAGGTGCTGTACTACAAGGGGGGCATCGAGATGCCGGTGTTCGACATCGGCAAGTGCAAGGTAGGCACGATTATCTGCTATGACAACCAGTTTCCCGAAATCGCCCGGATCCTCGCCTTGCGGGGGGCCGATCTGCTGCTGATGCCGCACGCGGCGCGGGTCCAGATGTGGGACGATACGCCGGAGTCGATGGCCGCCGCCCGCGTCCACACGCACGACTATTTCATCTCCAGTTACACCATGCGGGCCCGTGAAAATGCCTGCTACGGAGTCCTGGCGAACCAGGCGGGCCGCGCTGGCTACGTCGATATGTACCCGCGGGATTCTCCCAACCAGCCCCATCACTGCGGCGGTGGCCTGGTGTTCGCCCCCGACGGCGAGTTGCTGGCCTCCACTCAGCGGGAGATCATCGAAGACGAAATGGTCGTCTGTGACCTGACCGCCGAGCGGCTCAGTGCCGAACGCAGCCTGGCCAACTACACCCTCAAGAACCGGCGTCCCGAACTGTTTGGCGAGCTGGTGGCCGAACAGGCTTCCTGCTGAAACTACCTGGCGCACGTCGCCGACCTGCTCGGACACGTACTCCACAGGAACGGGAATGGAGAACGTCCAGAAAAAATGGCTGCCACCGCTGCGCGTGGCCGGTATCCGCACCCAAGGTCGCTACGAAGCATGCGGCCAGCTGTTTCGCAAGCTCAGTCGTTACGTGGGGCGGTTTGCCAATGGGAAACCGCTCTGTCTGCACTACAGTGATTACCAGCCACATACCGCAGACTTTGCAGCCTGTCTGCCGATTCGGGAACTGTCCGAGCGGGAGTCCCGAAAGGTCCACGACGCGGGTATTGGTATTCAAGAAGTGCCTGACGCGACGGCAGTCTGCCTGGCCCATCACGGACCCTGCGAGAACCTCGGCACGTCCTACCTGCGGCTGCTGGAGTATCTGTACGAGAAGCACGGGTTGGACGAGACGTCCCTCCAGTGGCCGACCCGCGAGATCTATCTGAAGGGCCCCGGTATCTTCTTTCGCGGCAACCCGCGCAAATACGTCACTGAGATTCAGCTCGCGCTGCTGCCGCCAGGAGAATTTAACTCCCCGCCACCGGTACCCCAGACCTGAACCTACTTGCGGGGTGCACCGTCTTTACCGGGTAGAATGTCTTGGCTCTGCAGGTACCCGATCACTGTCGCAGCCAGGCGGTCGGGCGTCTCTGCTCCCGCCTTCAGCACCAGCTCCGGGTTCAAGGGCGGTTCGTAGGGGTCATCGATCCCTGTGAACCCTTTGATCTTGCCGGCGCGCGCCTGTTTGTAGAGCCCTTTGGGATCCCGCGTCTCGCAGACTTCCAGAGGCGCATCGACAAAGATCTCCACAAAGCCGCCACCAGTTGCCCCTGCCTCCACGACCTGGCGGACACGGTCGCGATCGGCCCGGTAGGGGCTGACAAAGGCGGTCAGGGTGACCAGTCCGGCGCTGGCAAACAATTGCGCCACTTCACCGACACGGCGGATATTCTCGGCGCGGTCGGCGGCGCCAAACCCCAGCCCAAACCGCTCGGCATAGTCCGCACCGCGTTCCTGGAGACGCTGGGGGCTGGCATTCAGACCGTGGCGCAGGTTATCTCCGTCGAGCAGAAAGGTGTGGATACCCCGTTGCTGCAAACGGTGTTCGACTTCGTTGGCCACCGTACTCTTGCCACTCCCGCTCAATCCGGTGAACCAGACCACGCAGCCGCGGTGCCCATTCGTCTGCTCCCGCGTCTGCCGTGAGACCAGGTGTTCATGCCAGGTGATGTTGACGGATTCGTCTGCCATCTTCAGTCCACTCCAGCCAAGAGAAATACTGCTACTACGAATTAACTGCAGGCAACCCGCCGATGAGCTGCCTTAAATACTCGGCCTCGCGCTGGGCCGCGGCCTCCGGTTCGGGCAAGGTATCCCAGTAAGATAGCGGCATGCCTTTGAAAGGATTGACGTACTCATACGTCACTGGGCCCGCAAATCCGCCCCGCTGGGCCTCTGCCAGCAGCTGTTGCCAGTCGAGATCGCCATCGGCCAGCGCAGTCCACTCGTAAGCGTAGTCGCCACGTGGCATGTAGTTCCACTGGGTTGATTGATGGCGACGGACATTCTTGAGATGCAGTACGTCGACCTGGCCGGCCAGGCGTTGCAACCCCGACTGCGGCTGAAGACCTTGAAACCAGGCGTTGACCGGGTCATAGGCAATACCTACGCGGCACCGGTTACCGAGATCCGTTTTCATTGCCAGCAAGGCGTCGGCATCGGGCGTCACGGTGTTCTCGTTGTTCTCCAGTAATAGTCCCACTCCCAACTCAGCCGCTGTGGACGACATCTGGGTGAGGCCGGCGACCGTCCGGTCATAGGCCTCTGCCGGTGTGCAATGCGAACCGTCGGGACGCTGCATGGTGTTGTTGATCGCCCGCACCCACGGTGCGTCCAGGTCGCTGGCCAGCTGTAAATAGTCCCGAAACAACTGCCGGTAGTGGTCCCCCGCTGCGCCCGGCAGGTTAACGGAACTGGAACAATACAGACAGAGTAACGGCACGCCGGCTCCCTCCAGTCGCTGCCGTAATTCCTGCCGCGCCGAGGCACGTAGCTGCTGTGGACCCAGCATATCGTAGCCAAACGCATTTTCGTTCCGCTCTCGATCGCCGGGCACCCCCAGACTCATCCCGCGGGCATCGATGCAATCCCAGCCAAAGCGCGTGGCCCAATCAATGACCTGACCGATCCCCAGCGGATGACGCCAGGCGATCGAGCCGTAAAGTGCCAACTGCATCGCCACCGCTTCGACTCCCTCCGCAACCAGGGCTTTTTCCACGCTGCGGTGGAGTATAACTCCCTCCCCGCAGCGACGTCACCCGCCACCACGAGCGCCGCGCGGTCGCCAGCTCATCCTGCCAGCGTGTCCGGCCCGAACTTGCTTGCGTCGATGTCCGCGTTGCGGTTAGAGTGGCGGCAGAGCCCGTCCCGGAAAAACAGGCGCCCGATCGGGCGCCACTCGCCTCGTCGGTTCGAGCTGGAGTCGACCAGACGTCCTCGCGGCCCGCATCACAGCAGGTAGACGGTATGCTGTCACTCGTTCGCAATCAGTTTAACCACGCCGTCGCCTGGGCGGTCCTACTGGTGTGGAGTGCGATGCTCGCTGCCCCACAGGACACGAGCGGCGAGAACGAGCTACCGACCGCCAGCGCAGCCCCCACCCGTTCGTCTGAAATCAAAACCTGGCTGGAGGCGCTCTCAGCGCGGGAGTTCTCCAAACGACAGCAGGCAACCCGAAAACTCCTGGCCGCTGGTCCACAGGCTATTTTCGCACTCCAATCCGCCGCCACATCTTCCCAAAGCGAAAGCCGCGCACGCGCCGTCAGCATCCTGGAAGAGCTGTCCTTATCGATCGATCCGGAAACCTGGAAACCGGCCCAAGCGGCCCTCAGAGAACTGGCCTCTTCATCGACGTCCAGTGCCCGCCGCGCCGCGTCCGTCCTGGCAGAACTCGGAGACAAACAAACCCGGCGGATGACACGTGCCATCCGTCGTCAAGGTGGCCGCGTCTATAAACTCCAGAATGGACGCTTGCGGGTCGACCTCAATGAGGAATGGGTTGGCGGAAACCGCGGAGTGCAGGCCCTCCCCAGATTGCCGGGCGTG
>PBOG01000084.1 GCA_002724245.1 Planctomycetaceae bacterium | reverse complement strand
AAGAACACTGCAATCACGAATGGCAACGCAACAGTCAGCATTAGAGCACTTGCTCGAAACGGTCCTTTGCCATTTCTGAGAGTCAACAAAGCTGAAAATAGCTGCAGAAACAATGAACAAAACAGCGGAAAAGCCAAAACTAGAAAAAATCATCCTCATGTTTAGCTCCTTCGGTTGGCGTATCCAGACGCCAATAACATAGAGACGGTCGACCCATTGCATAAGCAATGGCTTGTGATAAAAACGCGCTGATGTGTTTGCTGATTTGAACGCGATTTCCTGAGGAAGAATCATGACTCGATCCGTTTTCTGGTGTTTCGTTGTCTGTCTACTAATCACACCATTTGCCACGGCCCAAGATGAAAATGCTGAACGGAGAAAGCGGCTGGAAGCGTCACGGGAGGCGCTCGCCTCCTTGAAGCCATTTCTGGGCCAGTTCGCATCCGAGGTCTGGACCAATCAGGAGAACAAGCACCACGGCCAGGGGGTGACAGACGGCTATGGCTTCATGGGTGGAGCCCTCTTGGTTTTTGACACTCGAATTCGGACAACATCCAACGACAATCAGCTCCAACAAATTAGCGAAGTGCCGTTCAGCCGCGCCTTGATGCAACGGACTATTGTGTTCCATGACGCCAAGCGAGGCCTGGTCTACCACCGACTCCATGCTGGGTGGGGCATGTATGACCACGGAACCGTCAAACATGAACCCAACGGTACGCTCACCTTTCTCTCCTCGGAACCGCCGACGGGCTACTTTGGAGACCTCAGACGTGTTCAATGGAATCTGGCCGGGGACACCCTGGAAGTACGCGGTGCGCCCGCTTCCGAAAAGTTGCCGGAGAAGCCGAACTGGAGGGTGCACCGTGTGGCGGACGAGAGTTCCGTCCAGGCGATCCCCTTGGACCGCAGTCGCCTGAGACCACCAACAACGGTATCCCCGGAAGAACAGCAGAAACGAGCGGAGGCTCGCCAGCGCGTGGCCAGGATGTTTGAGCCTTTCGGCCACTTGTCGACCGATTACTACGAGACGTCCGTTCAGGAACATTTGAATGCCCGAGGAGAGAACCGCTTTTTCGTGCAGTTCCTCAGGTTGGTACGACTGTCTCCCTCCAGGACCAGCCTCACGTTCAGTTTCAATGTGCGCAGACAATCCGCGGAGCTGCCGAAAGAAGACCTTCTGAAGAAAAACTACACCAACACGGGACGGGTGTTCGTTATGGAAATGATTCATTGGAACCATCGCAAACAGCGAATGCAGGAGACTATTCTGAACCCGTTTGACCCGTTTTTGCACGGCGCATGGGTGCGTGATGTACAACTCACACCGGAACACAAGATCGTTGTGTTACCCGGCCAGGCACCCTACAACACCATCGCAACTTTCACGTTCCATCAAGACGGTTTTCGGATTGAGCGAACCGATAAGGACGGCAAACCAGAACCCATCGCCAGGTCCTGGAGGGCCAAGGAGACCTACAAAGTTGTCCCGGCGGAAAAAGTGACCGGCTTGACGCCAAAACCCTAGGCTTTGCTATTTCTCGGCCCTACCGTGAAGTCGGACGGTCAGCGGTGCTCTGCTGCCGAGAGTCACCGCCGCCTCCTCTCCCAATTCCGTTGGCGGCGGCACTCTGGCAGCATATGGCGCGTACAGCGTGTGGCCAGTAACCGAACCCGCGCCGGCGGCAGCAGGCGTCGGGGCGTTGGCTACATACTGGACGCCCAAAAGCTTTCAGCCGTACTTCCCCGACGATACGCTCTTCAAGTAGCCCCACCCTCAACTCCGCAGCCCGGTTCAACTCGTTGTATCGCCCCATAGCTACGCCACGAGACGATGAAGGGTTTTACGTTAGAATGACACATCCCCCCGTCGACAATCCGCCGATCGGTGACAAGTCCTCTTGCCCTCTTGAATTCAGCCGCAGACAAAAAAGTCCAGATAGCAGATCCATCACGATGCGCACATCCATGCTGGTCTTCATGCTGACGCTCTCTCCGACTCTGACCTTGCCTATCGGCGCTGGCGATGAGGCTCCGCCACCAGTCGTCGCTGGCCGGAAACTGGTCTTGAAAAAAACAACGGACCTTCCCATCGAAGGACAATTCCGCATCGACACGAAGGCGGAAATCGCTGTCAGCGACGACCAGACCGCCGTCCTGGTGGATCAGTGGAATGCCGGAAACATCTTCATCTCATTGCCGCCTGGCGTGGCACGGGTTCATCCCATTCCGGTCCGCGGCTGGAACCGCCCGATATTGATTCCGCACAGCACGAAAGTCGTCACCAAGACGTGGGACTACGTGATGGTAAATGCGCCTCGCCAGGCCGCCATCCACCAATTGGCGGCGCTGCCGCACGAAATGGAAGAGGGAGACTGGATCGATCCGGTTGTCAGTCCTCGTGGCGACATTCTCGCAACGAGGCCAACTATCAACGAGTTGCAGTTCTGGGACCTCAAGACTCTAAAGCCATTGAGCCCCCCCATCCAACAGCCCGGCCGAGTCTCTCGAATCAGCTTTTCGTCGGACGGCAAGTACTTTCGAGTCTATGCGGGGGACCGTCTCAGCATCCTGCATCCGAGAACTGGCGAGATGGTCGCGGGCCCGTTCCAAACGGGGCCGTTCCGATACTACCCTTATTCCCCCGGGATCGGCTATGAACGCCCGCGTCCTCGCGCTGCGTACGAGCCAGCCACGGAACGCATCGTCTGTTTTCATAACGCGGGAAGGGATGCCAGCCTGAGTTGCAAGGCAGTCGTTCGCTCGTTGAAAGGCAAATCAGAACCGGTCTCGTTTGAGCTTCCAGTGCATGCCTATCAGGCCAGTTGGATCAATGCAAACTACCTGTTGGTCCAGGCAGGTCGCCAACTCGAAACAAACTGGTACAACACCTACCCGCTGTTCTTCGTTTCGCTGAAGAACGAGGCGCCCACGGTCACGGAGTGGCACCGCGACATAGACCACTATGGAATCGCTCCCGACGGCCAGCACCTCGTCGCCACCATTCGACGTGGTCCGGTTGGGCGAAGTGTGTGCTGGAAAGTCGGACAGCCGAAACCGCTTTGGACTGCCGCTGGATGCTTCGCAGGTTTCGGAAAGGACGGCTGGGTGCTTACGCACGACCGCGGTCAGACGGCGACCATTCGTTCTTTTGATACGGGGGCCGCGCTGTGGGAACAGCCAAAAGTCATGATAGCTCAGCCCAAGGGCCAGCACGTCTGGCTGTTCTTCGAGCACCGTTTACAGTCATGGAAGGCCGAATGGCGTATTGCTGGACGGCCGGCTAACGAGCCCTCAGGGAATCGGTAATCACTCGTCAGCCGTGACCGATGGTCTCCTGCATGCCAGTCTTCAAATGACGATGACCTGGCACGACAGCTTGCCCATACCGCACACATCCGGCGCATCTTCGCCCCGCAGCGTCCCTCCCTGCACACCCATGTGTTCTATGACATCGCGTTGTAGCATGTGAACACAGCACTTGATTCAATCAGCCATAGTCCCTCATCGCCCACTTTAAGGACGTGCTCATTTCCTCTGTTTTCTGTTTCCTTCCCTGGCCTTCCACCGCAAAGGACTTTGGGCGTTTGGTTCAGGCCCCTTCTTCTTTTTTATGTCGACCTTCTCGTCTGTTTCCGGCGGCTGCTGACGTGTGCGTTGCTGGCGTGGCAGCGTGTGGCCAGCAACCGGACCCGTACCGGCGGTGCGCCCCGTAATCGCACAAGCAGGGCATCGCGGCACGACACGGACCTTCGCGGAAAACGGTATTGCGCGTTTCACAGGCTATTTGCACCCTACCTGTGAATGGCATGGGCACTCCCATGCGTGTGAACACCGCTAATTCGATGTCTCCACAGGCAGGCGTGTCACCCCAATGTCTTCCTTGTTGATCGAATAGATGACGCAGAGCTGGTTTTTGAAGACGACCGCGTGGGGATACTGCCAACCGTTGGACTTTCCCCTGCCACTAAATCGGTGCGTCGCTGGCTCGCCTCGCAGAACAAACGCTCGGTCGAACACTCTGCCATCCTTACTGAACGCGATCGTTAGCAGGGTCCGATTGCCCGTACCAAAGCGACGACTTCGACCGGCGCCTGGATTGCTGATGATGTAGAACTGACCGTCTGGCAAGCGTCCAGTGCAAAATCGCGCTCTGCTGTCAGCAAAGTTGGTCCTTTGCGGTACGCTCCACGAAACCCCGTTGTCCTTGCTGACGCTGGCATAAAGGTAGCCGCTTGTATTGCGAAACGGAGCTACGATCGTCCCGTCGTGACGGACGAAAGGGCATGGCTCACTCCAACGGAAGATTTCCTCTCCGATTGGCTTCGCCTTAGCTGGTTCGATTCTGCCTTCTTTCCAAGGACCCAGGCCATTGGGGTTATCGGAATAGAGCATCAGCATTCTTGATTTGTCAGTACGTCTACGAGGTCCTGTGGCTTCACCGGTGAGCAGTAATCTGCCATTGGTTAAACGTATGGGCGACTCCATAAATGAGCCGCTGGCAATACGANTCGGNTTGCTCCAGTGNGTTCCATCGCGAGTTGTGCGNGCGAANAGCGNGCTTTCGGACTNTAACAGACTAAGGATCGGCGTACCTTTNCTNNGTGTGTAGTACGCCACCAGCGTCTGTCCGTGAACNTGAAANCCGCCAGCACCGGAGGATTCCNTTTNCTTGTCCTTNGGTTCGAANAGCACGCGAGGTTTTGACCAGTTGGATCCATCCGAGCTCGTGGCAAACATGACNCGCTGACCGGGATCGTCTTCATGTCCTTCCTTGCCGTTGGACCAACTGCAAAACAGCTGCCCTCGGAAGACGACGAGGCTGGGATGGTGCGAGTAGATTCCAGTCTTACTATTGGCTCGATAAACGATCACCCGTTTACTCGGCAGCGACTCCAGTCCCAACGTCTTCTTGTTCTGCAAGTCAAACAGCCCATCCGCGGCACGCAATGATGGTGTGACATCATCGCAGTACGCGAGACGGGTCAAACTAGCCAAGGCAGTTAAGGCCACACAGATCGTTCTTATATTCATATTTACACC
Source organism: Planctomycetaceae bacterium (assembly GCA_002724245.1). Classification (GTDB taxonomy): domain Bacteria; phylum Planctomycetota; class Planctomycetia; order Pirellulales; family Pirellulaceae; genus UBA9264. The sequence continues at coordinate 2,574 of PBOG01000084.1, read as the reverse complement.
ATACCCGAATCAACGTCGCTCCGCACAAATCGGGGCCACTCCGCGCCTGACCGATTTCCGGCCCAGGCCTTTACTGAAAGTGTTTGTTCACTCAATGTCCTGTTTGCATTTCCAGCGCACCCCCGACCTGGAAGGCATCGCCACGGCAAGAGCGTTCTCCCAATTCGCAGACAGCGTTCAGCCTGGCAATCTTGTCGCCTTCCTGCGCACCGGACACGCGAAAAACCGAAGAACACGGCCACGCGGCGCAGGGCCACGCCTAAGGACCCGCACCGACGGCAGGAGGGGCGGCAGGGCTTGTTGTGTGCATCCACAAACCCGGAGTTCCCACGGGTTATTTAGAGGCACAATCGCGGAAAAGGACCCGCGGTTTTTCGGACCGGCACCAGCTGCTATTTCCTGAGTTCCGCCGTCAGCCGCTGGGCCAGGTGCCGGCAAGTTGCCGACACGTGACGACTCACCGCCATTGGTGTTCGCCCGATGGAAGGGATGCGGTACGCTTTATCCTCACGCTGGCCACCGTCCCAACTGCCCCTACCAGCAGGTTCTACACCAATGCCACGGCTCAGACGAAGCATAATTAGTAAAGGCACTCACATTGAGATCTCTGCTGGCACCAGGATGTGCAACTGCTGCCGCAGGCAAGCCAAGATCCAACCCGACGACCGCTTTTTGCTCATTAAGAAAAAATCGGGCTATTCGAACTACTGCTCCGACTGTGCGTGGCAGGTTTTGGATGATGCATCACATGAGATTTCCAAGCTGACCATCGACCTTCACGAAATGTGCGACACCGCCACCGGCACGCCACGGCTCGGACGAAGCATCATTAGCAAAGGTACTCGCGTTGAGACGTCTGTTGGCGCCCGGATGTGCTACTCCTGCCGTAAGCGGGCTAAGATCCAACCCGACGACCGCTTTTTGCTCGTCAAGGGAAAGTCGGGCTATTCGAACTATTGCGTCGACTGTTCCCCGCAGGTTTTGGATGATGCATCACATGAGATTTCCAAGCTGACTATCGACCTTCACGGGATGTGCCGTACCACGACCAATACGTCATCTGTGGAGCATGCCGAAAACGGCCAGAAGGTGGAAAACACCAGGAGCGCGGGACTGCTCAAAGCAGCGATCGACTACCTGGCTTCGCGCACCGACAGTGCGCACTGCAAGGACGGCCAGGGTTTTAATGCCGCAGACTCTGCCCTCGGGCGCAACCTCGCTGGTCTCAGTGAAGATCACTGGACACCCCGCGATACACGCAAGGCTTGGCAAATCCTGCACACATACACCGGGCAGTTGGCCGACGCTGGAATAGCCTACGCAGAGATCCCCAAGCCGCCAGTTGTATCGCCACGGCTCATCGACATCCGCGACAGCAAGTTCGTTTTCGTGTTCGAGTATGACGCTATTATCGTTAACGCCATACGAGAACTTCCCCGGCGTTCTTTTGACGGCGACCGTAAAGAATGGTCCGTTCCCGTGTCGCCGCGAACAATTATCCCGGTAGCCGCTTTTGCCGACAAGTACAGCTTTGAAACAAGCGATGACGCAAAGCGTGTGCTCGCAGAGGCCGCAGACAAGACGCCACTCGCCGACAAGACCATCCGCCTCGCAGATGGCACGTTTGTCTTCGACTTCGATTACGATGCGAAGATCGTGAGCTCTCTGAGAGCACTCCCCAACATAAGCTTCGAGCGAGATCCAGAGCCCCTGTGGCGCGTGCCAGTTACCGCCACCGCCGCGACCACAGTGCTCCACTTGGCAGAGGAGTTTCACTTCACCTTACAGGATGGCGTCAAAGAGGCCGCCGAGCTTGCCTCCGCTGAAGTCCGAAAGAACATCGCAGCAAGCCGGGCTCACACTTCGGATTTCGATGTTGCGGGCCTGGGTGGCACCCTGCGGCCGTTCCAACGCGCGGGTGTTGCTTACGCTGCTGAAATGAAGCACACCTTCCTTGCTGACGAGATGGGACTGGGGAAAACCATCCAGGCTCTGGCAACGCTAGAAGCGACCAGTTCGTACCCCGCCTTAATTATTTGTCCCGCGTCAGTGAAGTTAAATTGGCTCCGGGAAACACAGTTCTGGCTCCCCCACCGAACCGCAACTATCTTCAGGTCATTCCCTCTCACGCACCAAGTTACGATCATCAATTATGACCAACTATCCAAGCTCGTAAACAAGTCCGATCGCCCGCGAAAGGAAGTCGCAGGTAAGCTCAAGGCGTGCGTTCTGGATGAAAGTCAGTACATCAAAAATCAGAAGGCGAAACGATCCGCGCGCGCAAAGGCCCTGGGAAGAGGCGTGCCGATGCGATTGTGTCTCACCGGGACACCTGTCCTCAACCGCCCGCAAGAGTTGATTAGCCAACTTGAGTTCCTTGACCGCCTCAACCATTTTGGTGGTTTTTGGGGATTTACAAAACGTTTTTGCAATCCCAAACAAAACACTTACGGTTACGACTTTTCCGGCAGCGACAACCTTGAAGAACTAAACACACGGTTGCGTGCGACTTGCTACATCCGCCGCCGCAAAGCTGAGGTGCTCACAGAACTTCCGCCGAAACAGCGAACGATC
>PBOG01000083.1 GCA_002724245.1 Planctomycetaceae bacterium | reverse complement strand
GGTTCAGCTGCATGGTTCTGGTGACGCAGAGGCAAGCTGTTGGCGGTTCGTATGACACGACGACCGTACGCATATGCGAGGCACTGGAGACGCGGACAGTTGACAGTGGCTTGCTTCTGTCAAAAAATGCCAGCCCTTGGTGTGGCCAGGCAAGCACGCGGTGGGGTGACTTAGCGTCTCTCTATTTTCATTTTCAGGATGTGGTGTGTCTCCACAGAAGATTTACATCATCGGAATCGGCGATGACGGCGTCGCAGGTTTGACGGTTCTCGCACAGCAGCTAATTGATGACGCTGAGATCATTGTGGGTCCGTCCGCAACGCTGGCGATGGTTACCAACCAGCAGGCGCAGCACGTTGAAATCGGTGCCAGCTTTGACGATGCAGTGAAATTGATTGGAGAGCATCCCGAGCGGCGGATTGTGGTCCTGGCCACCGGTGATCCTTTGTTTTACGGGATCGCCCGGTATCTGTGTGGACAATTAGGGAAGGAACGTTTCGAGGTTGTTCCCCATGTCAGTACCATGCAACTGGCCTTTGCCCGAGTCAAAGAAAGTTGGGATGAAGCTTACTTGACCAACTTGGCCAGTCAGGAGCTGGAGCGTGTCGTGGAACGAGTGCGCACCGCTGAAAAGGTTGGTCTGTTTACCACCGAGGAAATTCCGCCCAATCAGGTCGCGCAGGCCTTGCTTGAATCCAGGATCGATTACTTTCTGGTCTACGTGTGTGAGAACCTCGGTGCGCCGGATGAGCGGGTAACGCAGGGGTCGGTGGCGGATGTCGCACAACGCAAGTTTTCACCCTTGAACGTGATGATTCTAGTACGGCAGCCCGACGTCCCGGACCATCCGTCTGAGCGGGCCGGGCGACGGATCTTCGGGAATCCCGACGAAGCTTTTCTGCAATCGCGACCGAAACAGGGGTTGCTGACTCCTGCGGAAGTGCGTTCGATGGCGCTGGCGGAGCTGGAGCTGAAACCCAACAGCACTGTCTGGGACGTAGGGGCGGGGAGCGGGTCGGTTGCCATCGAGGCTGCGCAGATCGCGAGCCAAGGGCACGTTTACGCGATCGAAATGGACCCAGATGATCACCAGCTCATCGCGGCGAATGCCGAACGATTTGCGATTGGTAACCTGACGGCCGTGTTGGGTGAAGCGCCCGCAGCATGGGATGATTTGCCAGACGCCGACGCCGTGTTCGTTGGTGGGACCGGACGCCAGGTACAGCGGCTTGTTGAACTTGCCTGGGATCGACTCTCTCCTGGAGGACGGCTGGTTGTGAACGTGGCTACCGTTGAAAATCTGGCATCGCTGCGCGCGCTGCTTGGTTCCCGTACGGATCAAATGAATGTCTGGATGGTCAATGTCGCTCGGGGTGTTTTTCAGTTTGAATGTATGCGCTTCGAATCCCTCAACCCGACCTATGTGATCGCAGCTGTAAAAGAGCCTCAAAGTGGTACCACCCAATGAGAATGAACGCCTCGACGTGATGGCTGTCGGAGCCCACCCCGACGATGTCGAGATCGCTTGCGGAGGCACGCTTGCGCGACTGGTGCAGCAGGGCTATCGGGTTGGCATCGTTGATCTAACGGACGGCGAACCAACGCCGCTGTCGCCCGGTCCAGACGTTCGGCTCGCTGAAGCACAGCAGGCGGCAACCGTACTGGGGGTTCACCGCCGGATCACGCTTGACTTGCCAAACCGCAGGTTATTCGACAACTTCGAGTCCCGTGTGGCGCTCGCCAAAGAGTTCCGGCGATACCGTCCGCGGGTCGTCATCGGGTTTGGAGACAAGACGCCTTTGGCGTCTCCCGACCATTGGCAGGCGATGTTAATTACCGATGCGGCCGTATTCTATTCCCGCCTGACCAAATGGGACGAATATTTTGACGGGCTGCCAGTGCACACCGTATCAGCGCAGCTCTATTTTCGATTGGCTTTTGAGCCGGCCACTCTGGATGGTTTTCCCAGCCACTTTGTTTGTGATATCAGCGATACGCTGGACACCAAGTTGGCTTCGGTACGCTGCTATCAAACCCAATTTCCCCCAGCCAAGGCACACGTCTTCGAGCGGATTCGTGGAGCGGCCTTGGCCGCCGGGTCGAGCGCGGGTTTTATGGCTGGCGAAGTGTTTGTCCATCCGCGGGTCATCGGAGCGACAGGTCTGATGGATTTGTTGTTTCCCAGGCCTGCCAGTTGATCCGGCCACTGATACCAGTTTGGCCTTGCCGCTTTGTTGGCGGCGGGTGCACTACGGTCTGGCCGGGCGACACATACGTTGCTGTAGAATTGGTTGCCACGTGGAACAGGGCCCCTGTTGCGCAAATTGTTTGACCAGAGTCAGGGAAAATGTGTACGTTCAGGTGGGTGGTCGTTTGCGCTGGTTGGCCATCTGAAGCGCACTTTACGTTGCGTTATTGCATCGTTCAAACGGCCACGCTGGTGAAATGCAGGGTTTGCGTAGAAGGGGTAGCTTTGCCGCCTGTGCTGGGCCTGAGCGGCAGCAACCTGCAGTTGCCGCTGTACTGTCCGCCGTGACGTTTTCTGGCTGGCGGAATTTGGTCGATCGTGCTACGAGTGACATAACCGGAAGTTCTGTTTGGCTTTCCGGCCGATTTCTGAGTTCCTTTGTTACCGTTTGCTGCGAACTCTGCCGAGACGGTAATGAGGGTCGATGTTTGTTTTTTCCTGCCTGCGCACGTGTCATGACGTGGCGGTGGTGATCCTTCGTGGTGGTGACGGATATGTCGTCGGAACCTTCCTCGGTGCCTACCGAGACAATTGAGCAGACGAAACAGCAGATCCGCGCGCTGGTCGGTGAAATTGCCCAGCTGTCCAAGAGTGAACTCTCCGACAGCGATTACTATGCGGCGTTTCTTCAACGTGTCGTCGCAGCACTGGCTGCCGTTGGGGGTGCGGTCTGGTTAGTGGAGGCAGGCAAGCGCCCCAGGCTGGCGTACCAGATCAATCTCAGCGATCCGTTGATGGAGGCGGAGTCGGAAGATGCGTCCCAGCATCTGCGAGTCCTCGGGCATGTGGTCCAGAGAAACGAGGCACAGCTGGTTCCTCCCATGTCCGGGCTTGCCGAAGACCAGTCGGGTCGCAATCCAACGGATTACTTGCTGGTTCTGGCACCACTGCAAGGTCATGAAGGAGTGGTTGGAGTCGTTGAGATTTTCCAACGTGCCAATGCACAGCCTGCGACGCAACGTGGCTATCTGCGGTTTCTTGTTCAGATGTGTGAATTGGCGGCAGAGTGGATCAAGGCGCAGAAGATTCGCCAGTTCAGCGATCGCCATTCGTTATGGGCACAAGCCGACCACTTTTCACGACTCGTGCACAATCAGCTGGATCTCGGGGAAACCTGTTACACTGCGGTCAACGAAGGACGGCGATTGATTGGCTGTGACCGAGTTTGCATTTGTATCAAGCGAGGCCGCAAATGTAACGTGACGGCGATTAGCGGCCAGGACACGATCGAGTCGCGCTCGAACATCGTACAAGCTTTGAGCCAGCTGGCGACGAAGGTTGCCGCGACAGGTGAGCCGCTGTGGTATGAGGGTGAAAAAGAAGACTTGCCGCCGCAAATCGAGGACGCCCTCGATGAATATGTTGAAGAGTCCTATGCCAAGGCGGTTGCGGTGCTCCCCTTGCGCCGTCCTGACCCCGATCAACAGTTGAGTCGAAACCAGGCTGCCGGAACGCCAGCAGAGAACCCGGAAGATCGAGAGATTATCGGGGCGCTAATTATTGAACAAATCGAAATCGACTTGCCGCCGGAAGTCGTTACGCCCCGTGTTGATCTGGTTTACGAGCACACCGCGCGGGCGGTTTCCAATGCGCTGACACATGACGGAATTCTGTTGATGCCTTTGTGGCGGATGCTGGGACGCTCACGTGTCATCACGCAGGCGCGTAACTTGCCCAAAACACTCTTCGCGGCGGCGCTCGTGATCGTGCTGGCGTTGGTTTTGTGCCTCGTGCCTGCGGACTTCAATATGAAGTGCGACGGCACGCTCCAGCCCACCGCAAAACGGGATGTGTTTGCCAACGAAACGGGTGAAATCAAGGTCGTCTATAAGAACCACGGTGATCCTGTCGAGGCAAAACCTCCCGCCGAGTTGACGCTGGAACAAAAAGAAACTTATGCATTGCTGGAGATCGAGAACCCAGACCTCCAGGTCCAGTTTGAGGACGTTGTCGGTGAACTGAATCAAGCCCGCTCGCAGCTGCTTGCGGTGGAATCTTCTCTGCTTGGCAACCGCCGTAGTATGACGCGGGAAGAGAGGAGTCGTCTGGTCGCGCAGATGGAGCAACTGAAGGGGCAAGTTCGCAGCTTGGAGGAGCAACGCAAGCTACTGGAACTAAAAATGGATCGGCTGGTCGTGTACAGCCCAATAGCCGGACAGATCATCACCTGGGATGTCGAAGGTTTGCTCTTGGGGAGACCTGTGCAAGCCGGTCAGGTTTTACTGACCGTGGCCGAGACGGGGGTGGGTGCTGACTGGGAGCTGGAAATTGAAATGCCCGAACGTCGGATCGGTCATGTCTTGAAAGCGCAGGCGGCCAGCGAGAGGCTGGGCGTGAAATATATTCTAGCCAGCGCGCCCGGCCGAGAGCACGAAGGCACGGTTACCGAGAAGAGCGATATTCAAAGCCGTGCTGATGTGGTGCAGCGCGAAGCAGGGCCAAGTATTCGGATTCGCGTGAGCATTGACAAGGATGACCTGAAGGGGAACGACCTGCGTCCTGGGATGTCAGTGACGGCCAAAGTCTATTGTGGTCAAAAGCCGCTTGGTTATGTCTGGTTGCATGAAGTTTGGGAGTGGATCGAGCGGAAGGTGCTGTTCTAATGCCGTGCCCTGGCTGTCCACGGCAGTGTGAAGTAGCTGCGGCCGGAGGTGCGGTTCGTGTGGGACCTGGTATGACTGCGCTGGAAATAATCCGAATCGTTTTGTGTCTGTAATCTGGAGTGTTGGAATGCACGCTTCTGTGTTGATTGCCGCGCTGGTTTTGTCGGGTCCGCTTGCTCCGCAACAGCCAGCCGACGATGCCGACGTGGTGTCCGAGGAACTCAGGAATTGTATTGTCACCGCAATGGACGATGTCATGGTCTCGGCGAACGAGCTTGGCCTTCTCAGGCTGCTTGACATTCGTGAAGGGGCGACGATCGAGAAGGATCAGCTGCTGGCTCAGATTGATGAGAGCGATGCCCTGTTACGGAAAGAGGCTGCCGAAGCGCAGTTGGCGGCAGCACAAGAGGATGCGGAACTTAATGGCATCGACGACGACAAAGATGGGGAAGTCGACAATGCGTCGGAGTCGGTCAACGTGCGGGCTGCCGAAGCTTCTCGCCTCGTGGCGGAAGCGGAGGTCACCGCATCGTATGCGATTAACAAGCGTTCGCAGGGCGCCGTGCCAGACAACGAAATTCGCCGCCAGGAATTGAATGCGGAGCGGGCCGCGTTGCAGTCGGAAGTCGCGGTTCATAATCATGCCGTTTCCACACAGACGGTAAATGTCCGGCAGGCCGAGCTGAACGCCGTTCTGAATGAGCTGGAACGGCGGCAGATCAAATCTCCGCTGGCTGGCGTGGTCGCCGAACGCTTCAAAGACCAGGGCGAGTGGATTGGGCAGGGGGAGCCCATCTTGCGGATTATTCGTATGGACAGGCTTTATGTGGAGGGCTTTCTCTCTGCCACCGAGTTCTTGCCACAGCAGGTCTTCAACCAGACCGTCCGCGTGAGTTTGGACGTCTCTCGGGCGGGTGCGGCAGTCAAACGCGTGTTTGGTAATCGCCTGTTTTTGGGGCGGATTGTATACGTCAGTCCCGAAGTGGATGCGAAGGGAGATTACCAGGTCCGTGCCGAAGTCGAAAACCAGCAGTACGCAGGGCATTGGCTGTTGCGGCCCGGGATGTCCACGCAGATGAACATCGACTTGCTCCCGCTGACGTTTCCTGAATGATGCCCGTCGCGTTCCGCGGCCTGTGCCGGGCAGGCTTGGCTGCGGTCGCCGACCCACCGTTGAAGTCTTCTGATGGCCACCTTAGCTGACAGCATGGTGAGCAGTGTCTCACGCCCCGTTGCGCTCCGTATGCGTGCCGATTTGTCGGCACGCCGGCAGCGGTATCACGGCCGCGCCTACTGGGTTGTCAAGGAGCCAGTGGGCCTTAACTATTTTCGGTTTCATGAAGAGGAGTATGAGATTCTCTGCATGCTGGATGGCAGCTCCAGCATGACGGATATCAAGGACCGGTTTGAAGACTTGTTTCCACCACAGAAAGTAACCTTTCAGGATCTGCAGCAATTCGTCGGCACGTTGCACCGTAGTGGTTTGGTGACTTCAAGTGCCTCAGGGCAAGGCGTGCAATTGAAGTCGCGCGGCGACCAGAAGAAACGCCGCGAACTCTTAGGAAAATTGTCGAACGTTTTTGCCGTTCGTTGGCGCGGCATCGATCCGGAGAAGATCCTGAACGCCATTTACCCGTGGACGGGATGGTTCTTTTCGCCGTTGATGCTGGTTGTGTTGCTGATGTTTGGCCTCAGTGCTTTGACGCTGGTGGCAGTTCAGTTTGGGGAATTTCAATCTCGCCTGCCGACGTTTCATCAGTTCTTTGGTCCCAGCAACTGGATTTACCTGGGGATTACGATGGCAGGGGTCAAGGTCTGCCATGAATTTGGTCACGGCCTGACCTGCAAGCGGTTTGGTGGCGAGTGCCACGAAATGGGTTTCATGTTGCTCGTGTTTACGCCAGCGCTGTACTGCAACGTTTCGGATTCATGGATGTTGCCCAATAAGTGGCACCGGGTCTTTATTGGGGCCGCGGGCATGTACGTCGAAATGTTCTTTGCGTCGGTCGCAACGTTTCTATGGTGGTTCAGTACGCCCGGTGTACTCATCAATCAATTGTCTTTGAGCGTCATGTTTATCTGTTCCGTCAGCACGCTGCTGTTCAACGGCAATCCGTTGCTGCGATTTGACGGTTATTACATTCTCATGGATCTCATTGAAATTCCCAATTTGCGACAAAAGTCGACTGAGATCACACGCCGTTTCCTCACGGCACTCTGTCTCGGAATCGACCAGCCGGAAAGCCCTTTTTTGCCTCAGCAGAAGCGTTTCTTTTTTGGCCTGTACACCGCGGCTTCGGTGGTCTACCGCTGGGTGATCGTTTTTTCGATTGTGATGTTTTTGAACAAGGCACTCGAGCCTTATGGGTTGAAGGTGTTAGGGCAGATCGTCGCGTTCGCAGGTTTTATTGGTTTGATCGTGCAGCCGTTCTACAAATTGGCAAAGTTTTTTTACGTCCCAGGGAGGATGCACAAAGTGAAGAAACATCGCCTGGCCTTGACGTGTTTGGCCGCAGTCGCTGTGGTCGCGTTTGTTGTTGCGGTGCCGTTGCCGTATCACATTGATTGCACATTGACTGTGGTGCCCGTTGACGCGAAGCGGATCTTTGTGAAGGTTCCCGGCCGCCTGGAAGTAATGCTGGTCAAGAGTGGGTCCCGCATTGTCAAAGATCAGGAAATCGCGAAGTTTGAAAATATCGATCTGCAGCTTGCGGTGACTCAATTGGAAGGGCAGCTGGAGCAGGCTGAGACGCAGTTGCGTTCATTGAGACGTCAGCGTGCGAACGACCGGGCAGTGGGTTCGCAGATTGCGCCACTGGAGGAGCTGAAAACGACGCTCCAGAAGCAATTAAAGGAGAAGGAAGGCCAGCTGAAGAATCTGGTGGTAACGTCACCGGTAGAAGGAGTCGTGATTCCAGCTGAACCGCGTCGTGCGCCCAGTACCCAGGATGGTCGTTTACCCAGTTGGACCGGGACACTTCTGGAAGAACGCAATCAGGGAGCGCATGTGACACCTTCCGAAATGATTTGCCAGGTTGGGGATCCGGATCGCTTGCAGGCGGAGTTGGTGATTGACCAGAACGACATCGAGTTGATCAACAAAGAGCAACGCGTGGAGATCATACTGGATGCACTACCTGGATTGGATTTTGAGACGACCATTGATGAGATTGCCAGTTCCGATCTCAAAGTAAGTCCCGCCAGTCTGGCGAGTCAGATGGGTGGTGATCTGAACACGGCACAGGATTCTTCCGGCGTGCTACGGCCCATCAGTACCTCTTATCAGGCAAAGACCGAGCAGCTGGAGCTGCCCTCTTCCGCTGGGTCCAGCAGCAGCTTGCAAATCGGTTGGAGGGGCAGTGCCAAGATCCATGTGCAGGACACGACCTTGGGCAGTCGATTGAAACGCTTTCTGGTCCGCACGTTCCATTTCGAGCTGTGACGTTTTTCTTGGAGATTGGGCCAAACTTTTGCCGAATCGACGCTGCACATTTTTGCAGAATAGGCTATGGTCCGGAGAGGAGACTGCTTGAACGTTGTCTGACGATCGTTGTCTGATGACGTGCAACGGGCAGATGCCTGGGTTTGCCGAGCAAGGAAGCGGCGACCGAATTGCGATGTTCAAGCAGGGACATTAGCGACTCATTGGGTTTAGATGTTGAGACTCAGCGAAGGGAGAAAGTAGGATGGCGAAAGCAGCTGACACCTCGAAGGCCGATGCACCGGTTGAGGCCCCCGTGTCGACCCCGGATTCTGGCCAGCAGGCACCCGCCCAGCCGCAAGCACAGCCGCAACAGGTGCAGGTTGATGACGGGGATGCGATCAGTCTCTATGCAAATTTCTGTCGGGTGACTGGAACTCCTGAAGAACTGTTGATTGATTTTGGTCTCAATCAACAGCCCATGGGCGTTCCCAAAGACCCCATTAAGGTCAAGCAGCGCATTATCGTTAACTTCTATACTGCTAAGAGGTTATTGGCTGCGCTTTCGATGTCTGTGCAACGCCATGAACAAGTTTTTGGTGTGCTCGAAACCGACATCCAAAAACGCGTTCAGCCAGCACCCGGCAGTGGTACTGCGAATAGCTGAGCGGAAGGCGGCGCAGATGCGCCGGTTGTCGTGTTGATACAAGCAACCCGGTTTCCTGGAGGAAGCCGGGTTTTTTTGTGTTCGCGGCTGCCAGGTATGGTGTGCGATGTGGAGGAATGGGAATTCTGAGATAAATGGGATGCTCTGCCCTCAGTTTGTTTGCACCAGCTTGAGGCACCCCTATAATTGCGATTGTCATGGCTGCTACCTGTAAAATTGCCGGTTGTGTTGGCTGGCTCAAGACAGGCACAGCAGGATGCAATGCCGCTCGGGCAATGAATTTGCGGTTGTTTCTGGGGGATTTCAGACCCCTCTTCCGCTGGGGTTCTGCTCATGAGTTTTCGACGCGTGCTTTCACGGACTGCTGCGCGATCCACCGGTGGGCACCGGAATCGCCTGCGACGCCGATTTCTGCGCTGTGAGCTACTCGAGCCTCGGAACTTGTTGGCGGCCGATCTAGATGGTCCAGTAGCCGCATTGCTGGATCCAGTCGACAACGGTGGTGACGATCTCGATGAAACGCCGACCGTGGTGCACATCGACTCGACCACCGCCCCGGACAAGTTCCAGATTTCGCTGTCCGACGTTGCCAGTGGCGTTGATAGCGAATCAGTTCAAGTCGAGCGTTTTTCGCTTTTCCAGAATGACCGTGAAATGGTAGCTGGCGAGGAATATTTCTTTTCCTTTGACGAAACGAACAATACGGTGTCGCTGGCAGCGGATGGTTCATTTGCCTTGGATGCGAGCTACCGCATTGTCATCGACAATACTGTTGCCAGCGGGGTACGCGATGCGGCGGGCAATCTCTTGGCGGCGAACCAGGTGGACGGTTCCACCCAGTTCTCGATGGTTTATACCGACACCGTCAACGATCCGCCTGTTCTTGTAGCGCCCGAGATGAGTGAGGTGAGTGAGGACCAGCCGCTGGTATTTTCCATAGCTACCGGAAATGGAGTCTCTGTCTCAGACGTGGACGCTTTCCTTGGTGCGGATCGTCTGGAGATCTCGATTAACGTGGATCGAGGTCACGTAACGCTCGCGCAACAGGATGCGCTGGAGTTTGACGTGGGTGACGGTGAAGCCGATCCCGTGCTGCGGTTTAGCGGGCCTGTAGCGGAAATCAATGCGGCGCTCGACGGGTTGCGGTTTTTGCCCGACCCGGATTTTTCCGGAACAGCTGAGATCGATTTATGGAGCAGCGATCTGGGGAACTTTACCGGTGCGGACTCGACGGCGCGTACAGATAACGCGACAGTGGTGGTCAATGTACTGGCGGTTAATGACCCACCCGGCCATGCGATTCCGAGCGGAGTTGAGACCTGGGAAGATACGGTTCTCACCTTGGACGCCGCGTCCGGACAGCAGATCGTGGTGAGCGACGTTGATATTGGCGATGGTCCATTGACGGTAACGTTGACTGCGGAACACGGGAGGATGACGCTCAATTCGGCAGCCGATGTCGTCTATCGCACGGGAGGTCCTGTGGACCAGGAGGCGGTAGTGTTTTCCGGATCACTGTCGGCGGTGAATGAGGCGCTGGCGAGTGTGAGCTTTCGCCCCGCCGGCGACTTTAATGACTCTCTGGGCGCTGCGCGGATGGTGATCATCTCGCGTGATCTGGGGCAGGCCGGTCTTGGTGGTGAGCAGATCACGGTCGATGAGATTCCGATTGCGGTCCGTGCCGTCAATGATCTCCCGGTCAACCTGATACCGGATTCGGTGTGGGTGGACGAAGATGGGCAAGTGGAATTGTCAGCAGCGGCGGGCACTGCGATTGCGGTAACAGACTCAGACAACGAAGAGGGCAGTGGTGATGTACGCGTTGCCCTGGCGGCGGAACACGGAGTGCTCACGCTCTTGGAGTCTTCGGGCATTCACCTGGAGGCTGGCGATGGTGTTGAGGAACGCCAGCTGGTCATAACGGGGCAACTTGCTGCTGTGAACTTCGCACTAGACAGCCTGCTGTTTCAACCCGATCAAGATTATTCCGGTCTGGCGACGCTGGAATTGGCTTCCACGGACGTGGGTGCCGTTGGTGACGTGGGCACGGATTACGACCTGGTCGAAATTGCGGTGCACGCAGTGAATGACGCTCCGGAGTTCGGGTTCGTGCCGGTGCAGCAGACCTCGGAAGATATTCCGCTCCTTCTCACCGTGGCACCTGGGGGCGCAGGTGCCATTGTAGATGTTGATGCGGGAGAGGGGGTGCTGACGGTAGATCTGTCAACTACGGGAGGGGTGCTGGACCTGGTGGTCCCTGGTGGTGTCGAGTATGTTCTGGGCGATGGAGAGGCAGACAACCACATTGTGGTCACCGGGAAGCTCCACGAGTTAAATACAGTGCTTGCGGGCCTGGTCTTTACTCCCTATCTAAACTGGTCTGGCACCGCTTCGTTAACTCTGGAAGTTGACGATGGCGGCCACACAGGTGAGGGTGGTGCGCAGTCTGACTTGCGTGTGTTGGACCTGGTGGTTCATCCAGTGAATGATCCACCGACCGCGGTGGGCGATGCCGTCATTGTGCAGCGGGAAACACCGNTTGCAATTGCTGTCGTTGACAACGATACGGATGTTGACGGAACCGTTGACCATGCAACTGTNGAAATCGTTCAGGCCCCGGCGCACGGGACCGNAGTGGTGCAGGCAGATGGCACCCTCTCTTATCTCCCCGAGGTTGGGTTCGCGGGAGTGGATTCACTTCAGTACGCGGTTCGTGATGATCAGGGTTTGAACTCGGCTCCGGCGGTCGTCACGATCGTAGTGAATGAACCACCGACCGCTGTCGATGATGTTCTGGTCACGGATCAGAATACACCGGCGCTGATCGAAATACTTGCCAATGACAACGATCCCGATGGGCAGTTGGTGCCGGGTTCGGTCGTGATTGTCAGCCCACCAGCACACGGTTCCGTTGACGTCGACGTGAGTGGTGGAGTCACTTATACACCGCAGCAGGATTATTTTGGCTTTGATCAGGTTGCCTACACTGTTGAAGACGACTTGGGTGCCATCTCCAACACGGCAACAGTGACCGTTGCGGTCGAATGGGTTGCCCCGTTTCAGAACTCTGACCAGCCCTATGACGTCAACAACGATGGTATCGTTTCGGCAATCGATGTATTGCTGATCATCAATTTGATGAACTTGAACGATGATTATCCCGGCCCGGTGCCTGAGCCGTCCGGCACGCCGTTTATTCCGCCTGCCTATTACGATGTGAATGGCGATAACCACGTTACACCAGCCGATGCGATTGAGGTGACGAACTACCTGAATAGCCGCGATCAGAATCCAGAAGGAGAAGCCGGGCTGGATGACGGTAGTGGATTGAAGTTGGCGACGTTGGGTGACCTTTCCGAGTGGGCAGGAGGTTCCAAGTGTGATGCGCAGTCGGCGCCGCATGGTACGGAAAATCGCAGTGGCCCGCTGGTACCGATTGCAGTGGGTCTGACGAGAAGGCCTGTGGTTGCTATCGCTCTGACACCTGGGGCCCAGTTGGCCCGGCGACTAGACGCGGTAGACGCGGTTCACGAGGATCCTTTGTGGTGGGAAGGGCTGCTCGAGGGTCTGTTCCGTGACGGTCGTCTTTGGGTGCAAGAGGACCCGCTGCGCGGCTGTGTACGCGTCGCCACGCAGAGCTGAATTCGGTCCACCTGGCCGGTCGTGGGCGGTTTGGAGGTTTCCGAGTTACGAAACCGTGTCCAAAATGTCGTCGATCGGCTGGGTTTTTCGGCATTGACCGCTCGATCCGGGGCAATCAATCTGGAATAATGGAGGAGGTCACCCAGTCCTCCCGTCTTTCGCAGATATCCCCATGCGTTGCTCTTGATGTCATTTAACCCTACTAGCCAAGCCTGGCAGTGCCCGGGAGCTAAAGTTCCCTGCTATGTTTTTGACTCCGGCAGTTCATTGGCGCACCACGTCGCCCAGATGATCGCCAGTCTGGTGCGCGAGCGCAATGCACTCGGGCGCCCCACGGTGCTTGGCCTGCCCACAGGCTCGACACCTGTGGGCACCTACCGCGAGCTGGTGCGTCTCCACAAGGCAGAAGATCTGGATTTCTCCAACGTCATCACGTTCAACTTGGACGAGTATTATGGGATGGCGGCGGATCAATTACAGAGCTATCACCGGTGGATGCAAGAACATCTGTTCGCCCACGTCAACATTCGGCCGGAAAACATTTACATTCCCGATGGTACTATTCCTTTGGAAGAGGTTGATGCCTACTGTCGCGATTTCGAGGATCGCATTCAGGCAGCGGGTGGCATTGATTTGCAGCTGTTGGGCATCGGTCGCAATGGGCACATTGGATTTAATGAGCCTTTCAGTATCCGCAACAGCCGAACGCGTTTGTGCACTCTGGATCCGGTAACTCGAAAGTCTGCGGCCAGTGATTTTTTCGGTGAGGAGAATGTGCCCACCCAAGCGATCACTATGGGGTTAGCGACAATTCTGGAAGCGCGTAAAGTGTTGCTGTTGGCGACGGGAGAACATAAATCGGAGATCGTGCGGGAAACTGTCGAAGGTGACGTTACCGATCGTGTGCCTGCTTCATTCTTGCAGGACCACTCTGATGCCACCATTCTGGTGGACCAGGCCGCAGCGCGGGATTTGACTGGTTATGCAACCCCCTGGTTGCAAGGAAACATTGAGTGGACGGATGAAGCAATCAAACGCGCGCTGCTCTGGCTGTGTGACCAGACAGGCAAGGCGCTCCTGAAACTTGATGACGATGACTTCCGTAATCACAATTTGCATCGCCTGGTTCGTCGTCGCGGTCCAGCGGCTCGACTCGCACACCGCGTGTTTCGTTGGATGGTCGAGACGATTCAATACCATCCTGCAGGGACTGAAACTCAGCGCGTCCTTTGCTTCAGCCCTCATCCGGATGATGACGTCATCAGTATGGGCGGTACGATTCTGAGGATGAATGACGATGGTCATGAGGTACATGTGGCCTACATGACGAGTGGTAATATTGCTGTTTTTGATCACGATGCGAGCCGGGTTGCCGATCTGGTCACCGAGTTTAATCGCCTCTTTGAGATCGACGAAGAGAAGTCTCGCCAGGTCCAGCAGACCGTCGTGGATGCGCTGGCGAACAAGCAGCCGGGGCAACTGGACGTAGATGCCGTGATGCGGATTAAGGGGCTGATTCGCTGGTCTGAAGCGAAAGCGGCGACCATGGAGGTCCGCTGCCAGGAGGAGAATCTGCATTTTCTCGATCTACCATTTTATCGGACCGGAACGGTTGCCAAGCTCCCGATCGGTGAGCGGGATGTCGAGTTGATTTGTGAGTTGTTGGAGAGGGTCCAACCGACACAAGTTTATGTTGCGGGCGATTTGTCGGATCCGCACGGAACTCATCGAATGTGCGCGGAAGCTATTTTTCGGGCGCTCGATCAGACCTATGAGAATCTCGTGGGTTGTCCGGAGGTCCTGTTGTACCGAGGTGCCTGGCAGGAATATGAACTGCATGAAATCGATATTGCTGTGCCGCTCAGCCCGAGCGACCTGGAACGAAAAAAGAAAGCGATTTTCATGCACGAGAGCCAGAAGGATGAAGCGCTCTTTCCCGGTACCGACCCACGTGAATTCTGGAAACGCGCGGAAGATCGCAATATCGATACTGCGAATCGATACAACCGAATCGGGTTGCCTGAATACCTCGCCATGGAAGCTTTTGCCCGCTGGAACGGTCAAGCTCTTTAATGTTTGCACACGGTTGACTTGAAGCCGTTGTAGAGTTCCATCATCGTGGCCGTTTGCTTTCCAGACGCGTCGAGGATTGTCTCGACAAGATTGCGCCGGTAGTGTACAAACGCATCATGTGAACGCGTGTATAGCACCTGGGGTGGTGCTCGTCTCGGAGCTGTGCCGCGATTGGTCTCTTTTCGGTGGGCCCAGGTCAGATTGCCATGTCGACGTCAATTGATCGTTTGACGGAAAAGCAAAAGCGGGTTTTTACATTTGTTCGGCAGCAGATTGTCGACCGAGGTTACGGCCCCACAGTACGCGAGATTGGTGAGCATTTTGATATTCGTTCGCCCAACGGTGTCATGTGCCATCTGCGGGCACTAGAGAAAAAAGGGTTGATTTACCGTTCGCCCAACAAGTCGCGCGCGATCGAGTTGACGCAAGAAGTCTTAAGTGAGTTCAAAGGTCTCCCGATGGTGGGAACGGTTGCGGCTGGTATGACGAGCCTGGCGTTTGAACAACGTGAAAGAGTTGATTTTGGCGATTGGTTTTCTGGTGAAGATCGATTTGTTCTGCACGTCTCCGGCGATTCGATGATTGATGCGCAAATTGCTGATGGCGATTTTGTCGTCGTTGAGCGTCGTCAAACCGCCGTACCAGGGGATATGGTGGTGGCTGAAACGCCGGACGGAGAGGCGACACTCAAGTATTGGTATCCTGAAAATGGTCGTATTCGCTTGCAGCCTGCGAACGCTGACATGGATCCGATTTATGTGAAACGAGCCCGTGTGCTTGGCGTGATTGTTGGAGTCGTTCGCAAGTTGCCGGGCGGCTTGACGAGCTAAAGTAGGTGTTGCCTGGGTTCCCCTTGAGCAGGTGTCCCTGCTCCGTGGCGATGAGACTTGACTGCCAGGGCGGACAATCGTAGTTGGTATGTCCTGCTTGTTCCGGCCCGCGGGAGTTGCCAGGCAGCGTGCGGATTCCCAGTGTATTACTGCGGGTCCCGAGAGATTCTAGAACAACCAGCGGATGTGGTTTTCGTGGCGCCGACTGCCGGCCCGATGCCAGACGTCAGCAAATGATTTCCAGCCCGAATACGACGCCGTCAACCGGTACGGTGAGTCCTCGGGGAGCTGTGCCATCAGGCGTCGATGGGCAATTCCCAGATTGTGGTAGGGGATCGACGGAAAGAGGTGATGGGTGGCATGAAAGCGCTGCCCTACCGGCGCCCAGATTTCCCCGATCCCTCGGCGCGGAAAGTTTACTGAGTCCAGGAGCTGTTCCAGAAAAGTCATGTGCGTTTCATCACCAGACCAGCGATGCGTGATGAGCGCTCGAAACCCATTGAGCATGGCGATACCACCTAGCGTTGCGTAACCCTGTATAAGTAGTGGAACAGCCATGGTTTGCAAACTTGTCGCGAGCAAAAACAGGATTCCCACAATCCAGAGAAAGCAAGACGCTTCCTGAAGCAGGATCATCCGCAGTCCAGCCGGCGTTGGCAGTGGTCGTTCATAACGCAAGTCCATGGCCAGCGACGAACGCGCACGGTGAATTTGTCGGCGGAAAGGCGGAATCAGCCACCCCACCGAGCTGAGTACAAGAAATCGCAGGACAGCCAATGCCGGCAATAGCAGGGGCGCGATTAGGAACAGTACGATGTACCACTTGGACATGTACTCCAAGGCCACATACTCACCATCTTCACGTGTCCCGTAACATTTGCGGCGATGGTGATCGAGGTGCAGGAAATACAGAAATGAAGGAACCAGGAGGGGCACGCCGTAGGTCGCGTTCCAGAAGACTCGAAAGGCATTGAAAGTGCCAACTCGCAGATGCGTTAATTCATGAATGAAAATAGAAGCACGGTAGTACAGTAAGATATCGATCAGATACCCAATGCCGAGCAGTGTCCATTCCCAGGATTTCGGGCCGTCAAACCAGAACGTGATAGTGGCCAGGGCAAGAAACAAAGTGTGTGCAAAAGCGATGGTGATGCCGTAGTCCAGCCAGTAGATCCAGCGATTTGGCGTATAGAGGTCGCTGACAATCTCTCTGGCTTGAGTGAGCGAAAACGTGGCGGTCGCTGAAGCAGTGTTGCTCATGGTGATTTGACAGGTTCCTGGCAAACCATACCAGCGGCTCTCCTGCAGTCGAGATCGCTGGTGTACTGGTTGTGATTGACTCTAAGGCGGTAAGGGGGGCGTTTGTTTGCTTTTTCTGCGTTACGCAAAAGACCAACAGTCAGGGGGCGGAGCTGCTGGCCGGTTGCGAAGACATGCTGCTCTCCCTGTAGACTCGCAGGAATCGGGAAGCACGCCTCTTTTCCTGGTTCGGTGTACCTAAGAAACAGAATAGACACATTCGGCCGGTTGGTTCAACCGCTAGACCTGGAAACTCTGGGTTTTCATCCAAGCGTTAGTTGGATAGCAGGGGCAAGTGGGGAGGTGCGGACTGTCGTCGGGCCAGATTGTGTCGCGGATTTCAGGAGGGCTGGGAGTTTGCTGGTAGTCCGCCGGTTTTCCAGTAGCCCCCTCTCGCATGGTCAAACTGGACTTCGCGGCCACGACAGGACTCGTCGAATTTGCCATCACAATACACTTGTTGCCCGCCGACCCAGGTGCGCACGGGCCACCCGGTAAGCGAGACTCCGTGCCAGGCACTCCAGCCGCATTTCGTGAGTTGATGTTCGTTGAGTACTGTTTCTGTCTTCTCGAGATCGACCAATACTAGATCGGCGTCATACCCAACGGCGATCCGCCCTTTACCAACGAGATCCCAGACTCTTGCGGGGGCGTCGCACATCCAATGCGCGATTTGCTGCAGCGTGCAATGCCCATGGTGTGCCTGGTTGAGTATGAGGGCCAGTGAATTTTCGACTCCTGGCAGACCTGATGGAGCCTGGGGGTACGGCTGCTGCTTTTCCGATAACGTGTGGGGGGAGTGGTCGGTTGCAATCACTTGAAGCAGGCCACGGTGGAGCGCTTGCCACAACTCCGCATTGTCTTGGGCTGATTTGATCGAAGGATTCATCTGAACCAGGGTTCCGAGTCGCTCGTAATCTCCGGTGTTCAGGAGCAGGTGATGCGGACAGGCTTCTCCTGTGAGCAGAGAATCGTGTTCTGCAAGTAGTGCTGTTTCAGCTCCTGTCGAGACATGCAAGACATGAAACCGGTGGCGATGGCGACGAGCGAGATCAATGGCACGCCGTGTTGCGATCAACGCCGCCTCGTGATCACGAATCCGGGAGTGATCGGCGACATTCGTGGAACCTGCAAAACGCTCGGTATTGCGGCGGATGGTTGTTTCATCTTCGCAATGCGCGGTGATCGGTAGTTGTGTCTCCGCAAAAATCCGTTCCAACGCGTCTTGGTCATCCACCAGTAAATTTCCAGTGCTTGAGCCAATGAAGATCTTGATACCGGGTGTCCTGTGGGCGTGCTTCAAGTCCTCCAGATTTGTGGTTGTGGCACCGACATAAAACCCGTAGTTGACCAGACTCTGTTGGGAGGCCAACGCTAATTTTTCTTCCAGGCGCTGTTGTGTTGTTGTTGTCGGCTGGGTGTTGGGCATTTCGAGAAATGTTGTGATTCCACCACGGGCACAAGCCCGCGAGGCGTGTTGCAGATCTTCTTTATGGGTCAAGCCTGGTTCCCGAAAATGCACCTGGTCGTCGACCACGCCCGGCAGAAGGCAGAGCCGCGTGGCGTCAATGACCGTATCGACCTGGATCTGAGGTGCAGGGTCGATGTCGGCGATAAGATGATCCTCCAGGAGAACATCTACGGCTTGGGTTTCGTCGGGGAGTACAACGGTTGCGTTCTTGATCAGAGTTTTCATCTGCGAACCCAGCTAAGGAGAGTTGGTTTTCAAGCGATGTGATCAGTGCGAACAACCAACCATAATATTTCGGTTGCCGTTTGCCGAGCGGCCTGCATTACATTCGCTGGTGACGCGGTGACTCGGCCTTGCCCGAATGCCATAATGCAGGCACGTAGATGTTCGATCGAATTGCGGAATTTCGTTGTCTTATTGAAGCGGTGACGCACCATGGTATGGATCCTGGGCCCACTCCTGCTGATAGTTCAATTTGGGTGCTGGGTCTCGGTGTGGTTCGGTTTGCCTGGAAACTGGTTCATTCTGGTGGCAGCTGCCTTGTATGCGTGGCTGATGCCGGTCAGTCTCAGTGGTGAAGCCACGGCGTTGGGGTGGCCTGCACTTGCCGGGCTGACGTTACTGGCGTTATTGGGCGAATTCGGTGAATTTGCAGCGGGGGCATTCGGCGCTCGCCGAGCCGGCGGCAGCAAGCGAGGCGCCGCACTCGCCTTGGTGGGCTCCATGTTGGGTGGAGTGGCAGGTATCTTCGTGGCCGTTCCGATTCCGATCCCGTTGGTGGCGCCATTGGTAGGTGCGTTCTTGTTTGGGGGGCTGGGCGCGATGATCGGTGCCATCCTTGGAGAAATCTGGAAAGGCCGTGATTTTGAAGCAAGTCTTGAGGTAGGAAAGTCCGCGTTTTGGGGGCGGATGATGGGAACCGTCGTCAAGGCGGTGTTCGGTATGGGTATGCTCCTGTTAACGCTGTTGAGTTTCTTTTATTGATTGATCAGACTGGTTTCAGTCCGGGGGTTGTGACAGCTCTTCATGGCTGCCCCTGGCAGCTGGTGGTGGAGCGGAACTTTTAGTCCGTCACCGGGTTCGTCATTGCAGAGATAGCCTGGTTTCCACACTCAGTATGAGAAGAGTCAATGCCATGTCGCGATTGGTAATGAGCGTAGCCTTGAGTCTGTTGATTCTGTTGCTCTGGAATCACCTCGCCCCCGCTCAGCAGCCGTCTTCGTCCTCAGGGCGTCAGGCAATGCAGCAGCGGTTTGATCGCGCCGCTCCTGAATTGGGATCAGCGTTTCCTGATTTGCGAGCGTATGATTCCTCGGGGAAAGAGATTTCCACCAGTGCGTTGCGTGGAAACTATACGGTTTTAGTGTTTGGATGCCTGACGTGACCACCTTTTCTCCGCAATGTCTCCAGTCTGGAGGCGGTTTACCAGGACTACGCTCCACTTGGTGTGCGTTTTTTCTACATCTATAAAACGCTCGCTCATCCAGGTTACAAGGGTTACGTGGCTCCCTTTTCCCTGGCAGAGAGATTGCAGCATATCGCCCGCGCGAAAGCACGGCTAGGAAGTCAAATTCCCTGGATTTGTGACACATTTGAGAACGACTTGAAACATGCCCTAGGGAATGCGCCAAATTCGGAATTTGTGATCGACCCGGAAGGAGTACTTGTTGCTCGACGCGCCTGGAGCGATCCCGCAGCATTACGGCAGGATTTGACGGAATTAGTTGGCGCCGTGGAGCCAGTCGCGGATCGAGACAAAATTCGCGTCGGCACTTTGCCACACGGACACACTGCTCCGACCGGTGTCGTGCCTCCCCTCGCCTTGCCAGCCAGGATGATTCCACTGGTGGTTGAACCCGTCGAGCAAGCAGAGGCGGTTCCGTTTTACGCCAAGCTGCGAGCAGAAGCTTCAGCAGAGTTAATGGAGCGGGGTGAAGGCGACTTGTATCTCGGTTTCTACCTGGATCCATTGTACGCAGTGCATTGGAATAACGAGATGGAGCCCTTGCGGTTTGAACTGGACTCGCCGAGCGGTATTTCGGTCGTCCCACAACAGGCAAAGGCAGGGGGTGTCAGCGTTCCCACCGACGCCGATCCAAGAGAGTTCCTGGTGAGAGTCCAGTGGACCGAAGTGGATGCGGTGTTGAAAGTTACAGTGCATTATTTTGCCTGCGATGATGCTGAGACGTTTTGTATTCCAGTGACACAGCAGTACCGAGTTGCCTTGCGGAGAGATCGAGATGGCGGACGCCGACGCTCGTCGCGCCAGGGCCCGCCGGTACGGTCTCTGGAAAGCCAGCAGTTGGCGATCAACGCCATTCTTTTGAAGACGCTAGATCGCGATTCCGATGGTGAACTGTCCGAACAGGAGTTGGCTGGTGCATCCCGTGCACTCGAGCAACTCGACAAAAATCGCGATGGCATCCTGAATAGTGACGAGCTACAACAGTCACCGCCCGTGCCACTGTCGGATCGATACCTGCGCTATGCTAATCGGTTGTTGCGCAAGTACGATCTCAATCAGGATCAGGAACTTACGCCAGAAGAATGGAAGCAGATGTCAGAAAGTCCTCAGTCGGCTGATGCCAACGGTGATAATCGGCTCACGGCACAAGAACTGTTGCAGTGGTTGAAGACGCGTTGAACATGGTTGGGGCGAAAAAACCTTGCAGGTTCCGTGACACTGTCTGGCTAGTCACGCGACCACTGGTCTAACTGGTCGTGAATCTCTGCGACCGACAGTGGCGTGAACGGTAGGAAACGCCCTAAATTCCAGTCGTCGTTTGCCAGGATTTCGTGGGCTTCGTTAATCCGCTCGACCTCTTCTTCCAAAGCGTTGATCCAAGGTGGGATGTCGAGCCCTGCGCCTGTTGGTTCGTGAGACCAATTGGCGCATTCACTCTCGAGAAGTTCAAACACTGGAGACGCTCCACCGAGGCGCATTTCCTCAATGGCAGGTTCTACCATGGCCCGCAACCGGTCGATCGAGAGCGGTTTTACGAAGCGTTCAGCCAGTCGATCTGCGATCATGGGAATCCGCATCGCATACTTGTCTTGCAGTTCTTCCATTTCCGTCAGAAATTGATCTGCTTCACCGCCAATGCGTTCTTTGAGTGCATGCCTCCATGTCGCGGCGGCATCGTGGTAGCCATTGCGAACGAGTACGTCATGTGCGAGTACGATAGGACGTAAGTTCCAGCAGATTCGATCGTATTTGACACGCAGACGCAGGAAGTCGAGCAAGGTATACAATCGATCACCTCGGTCCGACTGGGTGGTCGTGCTGTTGTATTCCCGGTACTCGGTATAGTTTTCAATCACCGCTTCCAGAATCAGAGTCAGCACCTGACCGGCGTGTTTTTCCGGCAGTTCTTCTCCCAGATCTTCGAGGAACTGATAACTAGCGTTATCGTCACGGCATTGTCCGATCCAACTGTCGACACCGGCATGGAGAATGGCACGCAAGTTGGGCAGGTTCAGGAATTTTTGAGTAAAGAGGTCGTCGCCGTAATCCTGGATGAAACGTACGATCGGTTCCCATTCGATCGCTGTCTCGACTTTCTCTAAGACCGATAGGCGCAGCGTACGGCTGTGTTCTAACCAACTGTACAATAACGATTCTGTTAGTCGCTCCAGGCAGGTGACGAGTTGCTGCTCATCCTCTTGCTCGTTTCCCCAGTGTCGTGCCGACTCCACCAGGCTTGTTACGACGGCGCGATAACCGATGGCAAAAATGTCGTCGAATTCGGTAACGGCACCGTGACCGACCGGATTGTTGCGTTCCATGGCGCGTGCCAGTTCGAGTAACTCTCGCGTTTCGCTTAACAGGCCACGTCGCGGGAGCCAGGAAAGCAGATCGCGAATAGTGGTCTGGCGAACCCGGGCATCGACAATCTTGCTGGCGTTACCACCTTTGGAGAGCGGGACGTAGAGTAGTTCCGAATCACGCAGAGACGCGATAAGGGAAGGCCAGTACTGGTGAAATGCTGTCAAGTCGTTATGCAACAAGCAGGCCAGGATGGTAGCGACTTCGTCGCCAGGGATCTCGTGCATCCCCTGGCTGGAATGGGCTGCGGCAAACAACAAACGTTGTGCACTTGAGGTGAGAACTGCCGTGGCGATGATGCGTTCGAGAAGGTTGTCCTTGGCAAAGCGTTTCCGGTCGTAATCGACCAGGGACTCATGATCTCCGGTTGGAGGTTGCAACTTCTGGTCGGCAACTTGCTGGAGTAGTGTCAGCAGGTCACGCTGGTTCCTGCTCGCTTGATCAGCCAGGACAAGCAAGCGATCCACCGAGTCGGAATCCCCCGATGAGGTTGTTCGCAAAGTGGGGTGAACTGCGACCAACTGCCAGATTTGCGCCAGGCATTGCAGGAATGCGAGTCGATCGCTGATGCGTGAGGATTCACGTATCCACTCTTCTTGATTCGCATTTCCTTCATGGAAGATTGTGCCTTCAAAACCATCGTCAGTACTGTCACGAAAAACGACATCTTCATAGGCCGCTCCGTAGAGGTCGGCCTCTGCTTCTTCTGAGTCGTCATCGCTGCTATTGAACAGGTCATCCAACTGAGCGTCTGTCGGTTTGCTAGTTCCCGTCAGTCCAAACTCAGGTACTTCCCAATAGGTGCCAGCATTTGCTTCCAGATAGTCAATAAATTTTTGCAGCAGGTCTGAGGCCGCGGGGCTGGTGTCGGTCGGCCCAGACTGCGACAAGGTAAGCACCCATTGCAATGACAATCGATGGAAGGAACTGTCGCCGTGTTCCAGGCGGACTTCGTCGGCCTGGCTGAGCCAATGGATGAGGAGTGACATCAGGGAGACGAAGTCCCGCCGCTCGAGTAGTGCTTCGATCACCAGGGCGTATGCCTTTGGCGCCGTAAACATCTCCGCGTGCTGCGACCAGAATCCGAGATCGCCCGCCGCGGCCCCGCCTTCGTGCCAGCGTCGCAATGCTTCGGCGACGTGACGTGCGGATTCGTACACACCTTGCGGGTCCGCATACTCTACGTGTGAAACTTCATGGGCTGCAAATTGCCGTAACCAGAGTGCCAATTCATGGAACTGTTGGTCGATTTGTGGACAGAGGTCCTGGCGGTTCAGGGCGGAGACTTCTCCCCAAAGCTGGGAATGGAATGCTAACATCCGTTCGGTGAGTTCGAGGAACTCGTCCACACGGTGATCGTAAACGCTGTTTTCGGGCGCTGGAAAAAGACTGAATTGGCAATCAAAACCGAGGATGTTCCAGGGGTCGACCAATGCCCCACATTGGATGCCGCGATCGATCAGTTGACGCATTTCGGCCGGAACGTCTAACGCTCGTTCCAGGTTTGCTGTTCGTAAGGCCTGTTGTCCGTCAGAGAGCAGGCAGTCGATACGGCAACTTAGTCGCGCAGAAGCAACCGGTACAACGGTGGCCTGTCTGGAAGCCGCATCGACGTGGCCGATGCGTGCGAAAAGTTTAGCGAGACGAACGTGCTCGAGCTGGGTAGCACGATGCCGCGCAAGTTCTGAGTTCAAGTGCTGCCGTGCGCCACCGAACGGCTGTTGCAGGCGCGCCATCTCTTGTTCAAGTCGATCTCGGTGTGGTGGCGCGGTGCGTTCGACAAGTTGTTCGTAGAATTGATCTCGGTACTGGGCAATTTTTGGCAACAGCGTGCTCAAAGTGACACTTGAATCATAAGCGGCGGGCCCAGATCCACTCGTCCCGGATGCCATCAGGATCGTTCCTGCAAGTACGGCTGCAGCTTCATATTCCAGCTCGTTTTGGGGAAGCCGTCCTTTTTTCAACGAGCTGGCTGAGGTGCTGTCACTCTCTGTGCTACTCGCATCTACGTTACGGTCTCGCTCCTGGACAGGACGGTTCATCAGCGTGTCGAGCGTGATCTGCTGCAGCACAAATCGTCGGTAGTATCCACGATTGTCAATGCAGTGCGGATCCCACAGTCCAAAATGATAGTTGGGACGTTTGTTGACAGGATGATCAAAGTCGTACGCCCGGGAATCGATGGCGAGTTCGTCAAGCAAATCCGGGTCGAAGTGCGCAGCCCGTAGTAGATCCTCATCAGTTTCTGCGAGCAATTGAAGCGCCAAGGTAACGACACGCTGGTGAGAACCTCGGGAAACTCCTGCATCACGTACATAAATCGGGATCGGCCGAGTCCATTCGTGGTCGTACGGCTCGATCTTGTGACTTTCGAGAGTGGCAACGGGGCGATAGCCAAGATAGTTATTCAGGCGTCGAATCGCGCCCTGGCGTATCCGGTCGGTGTCGTCCCAGGGACCGGATTCTTGCAGTACGGCTTCAAATACACGGCCCAGGAAGAAAGGGCAAAGCAAGTTGTTTTCGTCCTGGTGAAACAGCAGGTCTCTGTGGAAGTCGAGATAACCGGGGATGATTTCATTGCCCAGCAACTGCAGGACTGCCGCGGCCTGGCTTGATTCCTTGAAAGCAGGTACGTCGGCAGCAAGCCGACCTAGTTCGCCTTCAAGATGTGTCAGAATACGCTGCCAACGTGGGGTCTTGTTCTCCGGAAGTTGCGCATCGATCGCATCGAGGGCGACGAGCAACTGAGGGTCAGACTTTCCTGACGAAAAGTTGAGATAGCCGAGCACCTGTTGGAGGGCATCGTCTCCCACGCGCCGGTGATCTGGCTGAGGCATCGTGTTCGTTCTCCACCGAACGACTGCGGCGTCATATTGCGCTAGAGCGCGCCGAGCAGGCACGGTGATTCGCTGCGTATTCGGCGACAGAGCTCCCAAATTGGCGCTTGCGCCGAAATTGAATCTATGTCAGAGGAAGGAGGGAACCTATGGGTTTCGATTGGTTGGTCCGATTATCGTGGTTCAGGTGCTTGCCAATAGTACCCAACATGCTTCGGAACGCAACATGCCCGGCACTGAATTCCATTCCTCTTTTCGTTGCTTGAGGTGGTTTTGGTCAGATGTGGAATCCACACAGCTTGTAGCCGCGACCGGGGACAAAGCTGCCATATGTATCAGGTACTCGCCTGTTCCGGGGTGTCTTTTGGTTGTGTCATCAGTGACACGATGACCAATGTCAGAAAGCCAAGTGGAATCGTGACAAGACCAGGTTGGTCAAAAGGGACCCACGCGTCGTCAGCGCTGAGTCCGTAGATGGTCGCAAAGGTGTCTCCACTGAGCAAGATCCAACCGAGTGAGCTGACCATCCCAACCATGATCGCGGCGATGATCCCCTGGCTGGTTGTGCGTTTCCAGAATAACAACATGAGTAGCGAGGGCAGGTTCGCAGAGGCGGCTACACTAAATGCCCAGCCGACGAGGTAGCCGACGTTCAATCCCTCAAACAGGATGCCCAGTACGATCGCAATGGCTCCAACCACGACCGAGGCAATTTTGGCAACACGGACCTGGTCATTCTCTGAAAACTGATACCCCAGTACGTTCTTTAGCAGATCGTGCGTTACGGCTCCGCTGGACGCAAGGATCAAGCCACTCACGGTTCCCAGGACCGTAGTGAAAGCGATCGCCGAGATAATTGCAAACAGCCAGTCGGCCATACTTTTTGCGAGGAGTGGGGCTGCCATATTACTGTTGGTGACGTCCAACGCGCCGCTTGTCATGGCACCGAGACCCAGGAATAGAGTCAAGATGTAGAAGAACCCGATGCTCGCGATTCCTACAATCGTGCTTTTTCGAGCACTGGCACCATCCTTCACCGTGTAATAGCGGATCAAGATGTGTGGCAATGAGGCGGTTCCGCAAAACAGGGCGAGCATGAGGGACAGAAAATTCACCTTATCGATCGTTTTATTACTTTGAATCCCTTTGAATTTTGGGTGTGTTCCGGGGCGTAGTACATCCTTGCCGAGGGTCGGCTTCTGGTAGTAGACCGTTGTTTTGGGATGTTCCAGATCGCTGGTCTTTTTACCCCACAGGATGATCTCACTTTGCTGTAATGTGCTCAGGAACTCGAAGGGTCCCAGACCACCTGTTTCTTGCACGCCGGCGGGGAGTTGGCTCAGGTGGCCAATCGGCTTTAGTTCTTGTTCACCTTTTTTCGTCCCTTTTTCCTTGCCGTTGACGATTTCTTTACCATCGACAACGACGTGTGTTTGCGCTTCAACGAGGTAAGTTGTCTCACCACGCTGGACAGTCGACCACACCGACTGAGGCTCACCGGGAATATTGACCACAACCAGATGCGGTTCGTCGGAATTGTCAGCGGGCTCGATAACTTCCGCGACGAGGTCTTGAGAGGCTTCTGCACTGAGGAGTGTGCCGACATCGGTCGCCAGAGTTGCACTCGTCAGATTGACTGGGCCAAGCGTCCTGAAGAACTCGTTTTCCTCTGGGACTTTGAATCCACGCGCAAGAATCATGATTGTCAGAATGGCACTGAAAATGACCAGGAGGCTGCCCTTAATGAACTGCACCCAGGTAGTCGACACCATTCCGGCCGAGACGACAATCAGAATGACAGTAGTGCCGACAATCAAGACACCCACGTAGTGATCAAATCCAAGTAGTGGTTGGATCAAGACTCCAGCACCGACCATTTGTGGAATCAGGTAGAACACACTAACGGCTAATGTACTGATTCCCGCAGCCAATTTGATGCCTCGCGATTGGAATTGGGAATCGAGTGCGTCGGCAAAGGTGAATTGTCCTAACCGCTTCATTGGTTCAGCGACGACGAATAAGGCCACAATCCAACCGGCCAGAAATCCGATGGAGTACAGGAATCCGTCGTAGCCAAAGAAAGAGATCATGCCGCAGATGCCAAGAAATGAGGCTGCGGACAAATAATCCCCGGCGAAAGCGATACCATTGACAAACCAGGGGATCTGGCCGTGGGCTGCAAAGTAGCCTTCACTCGATTGTGCTTTCCTGCCCAGAAAAAAACTAAGTCCCAGTGTCACGCCGACAAACAGGAAAAACACGACAACCGCGAGCGGAGAAGCTTCGTAAATCACAGGTCGGCCTCCTTTTCCTGATCGGTGGTGTCGCCTGCATCGCACAAGGCACCGTAGAGTAGTGCGAGCACCAGTGCGGCGATGATCAGCCCAAACCCGAACAGAATCGCCAGATTGACTCCAGCAAAAGGAGTTATTTCCATCGTCTGGGCGGAGAATGCGTTCAGGAATACATAGGCTCCATAGAGAACCAGGTAAACCACGAACAGCCCGATGCCCAGGCGTGCATTACGATTTTCCATCGAGACTGTCTGCCCTGCGGTGAGTGTGACGAAACGTCGAAGTACCGGAGAAAAGTAACTGCCTGAATATCTTGTGAGAGAGGAAAGGGCCCGCGTCGGCATCGGAGGATGTTGGCCCGAGATGGCAGACCAGGGCGAAGAGCACCTGGCCTGCTATCGATTCTCTCGCCGGCGTCTGCCGCGCGATCGCATTACCTGGCCGAGGGTAGTTGGTAACCTTCAGCGTTCAGTTTGATTCGAAAGAGACTTTTCCCAGCGGTGATGTAGAGTGTTTTGCTTTCTGCGCCACGCCCAAAACCAACGTTTGTGGGGATTTCAGTCTTGATGTATGCAAGCTCTTTTCCCGCGGGTGAATAGACGACAATTCCGGGGCGGTTTGCTGCCCGTACAGCGACGTAGAGGTTGCCATTCTTGTCACAGATCAGGCCATCGGGACCATCTTCCGGATAGTAGTCAACGAGTGTCTTGCGGAACGTTGCGGAGCCATCTGCGTGGAGATCATAAGCCATCAATGCCATGTGCCCTTTTTTCAGGGGGGTGGCCACTGTCGCGGGATTATCCGGGTCGTTGTTGCCTAGTCGTTCAAGCGCCGTGGCGCCGTTTTCGTTGCTGACGACGTAGAGCGTTTTCTGATCAGGTGAAACACAGACACCATTGGGTTTACCGGCGTCGGTGATGATGCGGTGGATCGATCCATCGGTGTCGATTCGATAGACAGCCATGACGGGTTGTTCAATCGCTTCATGGCCCAGGTAACGTGGATCACTGAAATACATCCGGCCTTTGATATCAATCGTGACATCGTTGGGCGAGTTAAAAGGGCGGCCTTCAAACATGCCGGCAATGATGTAACTCATACCGGTTTTCATGTCGGTTCGAATAACACGCTGCCCACCGTAGTCGGCGCCTTCACAGATGATCATGTCGCCGTTCGCGTCGAATTTGATTCCGTTGGACATGCCGCTCGGTGAGCGGAATATCTTGGTTTTGCTGGTTTTGGGATTGAACATCCAGATGTGGCCTGCCTGGATTGCACCTTTTTCGTCTTTGGCCTGGTGTGAAAATGTAATGTCGCTGAAATAGACCATTCCATCAGGTGCGACGGCGACGCCTTCGGTTAACACGATGCCGTCAAACAGTTTTTCCAGTTTTGCTCCAGCAGGCACGATCGGATCGGCGGCTTGTACTGGCAGTGACCAGGAACTGCTTGCCAGGAATGCGAATACCACGAGAGATTGCCATGGCGAAAAACGGTAAACGGTCACGGGATGTTCCTTATTTATTTCGGATCAATGAAGCGAATCGATATTGTTTGAGGCGAGTAGCTCTAACTGCAACAGGATAACGGGCGGCTCCGTCGGCCTCAACAAGCCGCGAAAAACCGTTCTCCACGGACCACGGCGTTATCGCATAAAGACGCCGCCGAATCCGTTCACACGGCAACAATTCGCCAGGTTGCCGGCAGTTCAGCATAGGCAAACCTGTGAGC
This sequence comes from Planctomycetaceae bacterium, assembly GCA_002724245.1. Classification (GTDB taxonomy): domain Bacteria; phylum Planctomycetota; class Planctomycetia; order Pirellulales; family Pirellulaceae; genus UBA9264. The sequence goes on along the minus strand of PBOG01000083.1, from coordinate 9,574 downwards.
GCTGTACCAATCACTCCGCACGGTTCTGTTTGCAGAAGTCTGTTTGCAGAAGAAATGTCAGTCTGCCGACCAGTTGTACGAACCTGCCCGCTGGCAGGGGGGGCAACTGCGCTGGTTCTGCAATGCCTGTGTGATGGTTAACGGGCAAACGTAGTGTGCCAGCGGCGTGTGATCAGTGACCACGCCCGCTGCGTCGGTGGCGCTAACGCAAAAGCGGTAAAGATGAGAGGTAACGCGAGTTCATGGAAGATGAAAATTGCGATTAACGCAAAGAGGAGCTGAACAAACTGGCCCAGGTTACGGTTGCCTCGGAAAAACTCGTCAAAAATGTGAGGGTAGGGAATGCGGGATACCATCAACAAGGACATGATGAACATCATGACAGGTAGCAGGATTGGGCTGGCCTCTGCGACCAGAGCACCGAGGCGTGCCGGCATGTCGGTGGGTTGCATTGCGTCAAAACGGTTGAGCAGTGGACTGACGATGGCAAACGACGCGACGGTACCGGCCGCGGCGGGCGACGGGAGTCCTGTGAACCCGGATTCATGCTCGTCACCTTGTTCGACGTTATAGCGAGCGAGACGCAACGCCGCACAGGCAGCGAAGAGGGCGCCGATGCCCCATAGCAGGCGCGAGTGAAAAGCCGTCGAGCAGGCCATGAGGAGATAAACTGGTGCCACGCCAAAGCTGACAACATCGCAAAGGCTGTCGAGCTGAGCCCCAAAATCACTTGTCTGTTTGGTCAAACGCGCGACCTGGCCGTCGAGCAGGTCAAAGAGCATTGCGACAAACAGTAACACTCCGGCGAGTGAAACAATTCGGGCATCCCCCAGTTTCTCTTGCCAGACTTCGTCGACCAGCCACTCACTTCTTGTGACCAGTGTGATACACAAGAGACCACAAAACCCGTTTCCCAATGTCATCAGAGTGGGAAGGATGGGGAACTGCGACAGGCGTTTTCGTCTCTTCATGGAGTACTCGGCGGCGGACAATTTTCTGGTGCTTCCCTACGCATCGAACAGCACTTCCCTGCGGTAGTACGCCGGTGATGTGTTACCGGATTGGGCACAAGTCGGCCCGCGAAGACAGCCTTTCGTCGCGGGGTGCTACCGGTGTCGGTACATAAGCGAACACGCATGATGGCACATCGCCCACCCCGCGCCAACGGGCTACCCGTTGCAAACTTGCTGCCCACCGCACACCGGGTTTGGTGACTGCTGAGAGCATTCGGCAGCGGTCTCTGGCGGTCAGGGGGCCACCGGCAGGCCCACACGTACGTCGCGAAACCAGACCTCTTCGCTGTGATTCTGGAATCCCAGAAAGCCCTGGAGACGCCGTTCCTCGAGTTCCGGGAATTCGTCTAGTTTCGCGTTTACGATCAGAGTTCCGTTGTGCCGTACCTGGTAGTGGTAGCCGGTACAGTTAATTTCCATGGTATTCCAGGTGCCGGCAGCGCGGCCCGTCTTTTGTTTGCTCGGGGCAATCTTGTAGACGCTGCCACAGAACTGCCACGGCTTGAGTTCGCGGTAACGTTCGGCGTGGTCATCCAGGATCTGTACCTCGACCCCAGCGCCGGCTCCATGATGATTGCCATCCTCTGGAACGCGTACGTAAACCCCTGAATTGCCTCCGTCACGCAGGCGGTAGGAAAACCGCAGGTTAAAGTCCTTGAACTGCTTGTCGCTGCGCAGCCAGGGACCTTTATCCCCGGTACAGACGAGCAATCCATCGTCGACCTTCCAGCATTGTTTTGCGTCTTGACCAGCCCCTTGCCAGCCGCTGAGATCCTGGCCATTGAACATCGTTTGATGGTCCAGTTCAGTTACAAAAATGTCCTTGAATTCGAACTGGCCGCCACCATCCACTTCGGATTGTAATGCGATGTAGCCAGCGGCAGTTTCGATACCGCCGATCTGCCAGGCCTGTTGACCGTTGATTTCCAGTGTTGCCTGTTTGCCGATGAGTGTCAGCCGAAACTGGTTCCACATGCCTGGTTTCACGAGTCCTTTACTTTGGGCGGCGGGCACGCCCACGATGTTGCCTTCGTGTCCCTTCAAGAGATTGATCTGGTAACGTTCAGGCCAAGGCTGACCATCGGCAGGCAGTTCGCAGCGAATGTAGATCCCTGAGTCCCATGACGTTTCACGTAGCGGGCGCCATTTCAACTCCAGCACAAAATTGCTGTAGCGGTGGTCAGTGCGCACCGTGCCATCTCCGCTGCGCAGGACTAGTTTGTTTTCTTCCACGTCAGCTTCACAACCGATGGCGTGCCAGCCGTCCAGGTTCTTCCCGTTGAAAATCTGTTGGCGAAATCCCGGCGTGGCTTTTGCCACAGCAGGGGCGAGCACGCAGAACAGGACACAAAAAAACGTATGGTGGGTTCGCAGCAGCATGGCGACTCTCCTTGATAGAATCAGGCATCCATCATGTCGGTAATCGCCGGCGGTTTCAACTGCGCCGGATGGAGGATGCGTTACTTTTGACTGCGCGTTCTGGCCTCATAGGCGGCGACGGCGTAGGTGCGAGGTCCAAAATCCCACCGCCATGGTGGGTGTGCGGCTATGCCGTTACATAGCCGGCCGATGCTCGGTTCCCGCTCGGCAAGTGATTCCAGGATGGCTGGATTCAACCCCGTGTAGAAATTACGCATGTTGATTTGCTGTGCCAGTGCATTTCTCAGACTGGTTTGGGGTATTGCAGGCAGGGTGGGAAAGGTGTCGGAAGAGAGGATTTCTGTAATGAGTATCGCGCGGCCACCCGGTCGCGTGGCTTGAAATAAACGTTGCAAATGGTGGCAACGAACCGCGGTGACCAACTCTGGGAGACGCGGGTGGCCTGCTCCGACGAGGCTGGCGATTGCTTCGATCAACTGGCTGAGTAGGCATACCGATGCGACCACGTCGCAAGGTTGGCACGGCGGAGGCGCCAATACTTGAAAATGCTTCAGCAGGCGATCGACATCGGCGGTATTGGGTTGTGTTGCGGGAAGCGGGGAGGCGAATTTGGTGATACCCAACAGATCGACCCCGCCATGCAGAACCACGGTGGGTGTTTCCTGCAAGGATTGTTGCTCAACGGCAAACAGCAGCGCTTCCTGGTCCAGATCGACAAGGTGAACCTCGGCAAAAACTTCAAGCAGCCGGTTCAAGTCGAGGTCGTTCGCGTTTCCAGCGCCCCATATGCAGATCGACCGGCAGTCGTTTCCCACATTGTCACAGAGGAGTTTCATGACCTGGTGACGATGTTCTGCGTACCGCTGCCAGGTGTTACGGCAATCTCGATTGCGCACGAGTTGCTGCTCTGTGTAGGGATCCAAGCTACTGGTTCTCCTGGAGGGTATGTCGCGCCGGTATGTGACTGTCGATTTACAGGAGCAATCTGACGTTACTGTACCATGTGATCGGCGATTGTCGTGATCGACGATTGTTCCGCGTGCCTCGCGGCACTGCAGTTCGGGCAGCCGGGGTGACGGGAGTGGGTTGCGCTGGCGACGAAGCCGTGACGCATGAAGATCGCCGCCGCCAGTCTGCGTCTTGCAATCCTGGATCGGGATGCGAAAATTGGGTCATGCTCATTCCGCGCTTTTCTCTCGGCTGGCTGTTCTCCGCCACCACGGTGCTGGCGGTGTTTTTTCTAGTGGTAACCCTGGCGGTTGAAGGACGGCCATGGGCTGTTGGTGTGTCTGTGGCGTTCAGTAGTCTTGTTGTGATCGCCCTGGTTCACGCTCTGATGTTTGCCTTGATCTGGCCGATTACGGAGCATCGCCGCCGGGTCGGACGTGTCCGGCAGCCCGCCTCACCCTTTACGACTGAATTGCCGCCGCCACAAATTCTCCCTCCTGACGAGCCTTCGTCGTAGCGATTTGCAAGTGCCGTCCTCACCCGTTGTCCGCGCAATGACCGCCTTGGTAAGTGCCATGTTGCAGCGATTGATAAATACCGTTCTGACGCACTGCGGGATGGTCCTGACAGGCGGCTGGGTGTGTCTGTTAGCCGCGGCGGTGCAGGCGGCGCCGTCGATGCGAGTGACGTTGCCAGAGAACGCAAAAACGACCCCTTCAGACTTTATGTTGAATCTCGAGTTTCGCTGGGTTGCTGCGAATGGTTATCGTCCGATTCGCGTTGCCGTCGCGCCGCGTGGCAAGCCGTTTGGGGCCGATCGCCGTCTGGAAATCAGGCTCGAGTTCGAGGGGACGCTGGGGAACGCGCGGCGGCAAAATGTCCGTCAGACGATCGTGGTGCCGGCGGGCAGTACTGGCATCACCGAGACGATTTATGTTCCCGAAGTGGCCAACCCCTTCGGAGCGTATTCATTGAAGATTTATGTCTTTGAGGAGGGGCGTGAGCATCGCACCTTGCGTTATCGGAGATCGTGGGGCTTGCCGCAGCAGAGGCCTGAAGATCGCCCTCGTGTACTGTTGATCGACTCGGACGCACCCGCTGGCGACCTGCGGAATCAGTGGGTTGCGCGCTGGCCGGGAGATCGCGCTGGCCGGCGTGAGTTCCCCGACTTTCGGGTCTTGGCCTGGCACGCGTGGAAGCCGGATGTTTTGAAAAACGACTATCTGGGCGCGACCGATGACGCCAGTTTGTTGAAAACGGTGGAACAGATGTCGGAGTTGGAACTGTTGCACCCTGGTGATTTGCCTGATCGTTGGATTGGTTATGCGGCGCTGGATCTGGTGTTTATTTCGCTGTCGGATCTAGAGCAGCTGATCGAGCAGTACCCGACTCGCTGGGAGGCGTTGCGCTTCTGGATTGCGACCGGGCCTGTGTTGTGTGTCTATGGTACGGGTAATGGTCGCCAGCCGTTTTTGCACCTAGAGGCATTGGAGCGACAGTTGCGATTATCCGCCTTGCCCAACGGTGTGGCCAAGGCCACTGGGTATCGGGGCTGGCGAATTCCTTTGGAAAAGGACTTTGCCCGGAAGGATCTATCTTTTCACACCAATGGATCGCAGCGCATGAGTCCTTACGCCGTGACTGTTGAGGTAGAGTCATCCCGTACCACGGTGGCTACGACTGAGCGGCCCCCTGATCCGTACGCAGACCGACGCTCTCTGGAAAGTCGACGTCTGGCAGCGAAGTTCCTCTACCGGCCGATCGGTTTAGGTCGCGTCGTCGCGCTGGGCGGAAATCAGGTGTTCCCAGGAACAGTTGAGTCATGGCGTTGGCTCTTCCACACGCTGCATCCGCGTAAGGTTCCGGGGAAGAATGAACTGTTGGGAAGCCCAGCGGGAACGCAACGCCTAACCTGGACAGGACGTCATGGCATATCTTGTTCTTTCGGCAACGTGGAATACTGGAACTGGTTGATTCCAGGAGTGGGCTTGCCTCCCGTGACCACATTCCTGGTGGCGATTTCGCTGTTTGTGGTTGTCATCGGGCCTTTCAATTACTGGTTGCTCAGGCGGTTCCGAAGGCTATTCTTGCTACTCTTGACGGTGCCACTCGGGGCGACCGTGGTCACGTTATTCCTGATGGGTTACGCGGTCTTGGCCGATGGCTTGGGAGTTCGCGGGCGAATCCGGAGTTTGACGCATTTGGATCAGGCGGCCGGCGTTGCGGTGAGTTGGTCGCGGCAGACCTACTATGCGGCGATCGCGCCCAGTCGTGGTTTGAGATTCCCTGATAGTGCGACTGTCTACCAGATCGAGCCAGTGTCGAACGGCAGCCGAAGTCGCGATCGTCGACCGCGGAATGTGCAGTGGGCTGATCGACAGATATTGTCGGGTGGGTATCTGCGTTCACGCGTGGCTGGACAGTTTCTGGTCACCAATGCCCGCCGCGTTCCGCTGCGTTTGCAAATCGACCCCGCTCCAGAGGTTTGCCGCGTCAGAAATCGGCTGGGAACGCGGATTCTCGGTCTGCTGGTACGCGATAGCCAGGACCGCTGGTTCGCGAATATCGCAACCGGATCTGATACCAGTGACCCAGCGGCGTTGCGATTTGGTGATGCGATTGAAGCGGATGCCGAAGGCATTCTGGTTCCGCTCGCGGCATCAGGTATGCCATTGCTGCAGCGGGCGTATCGTAGTCACCAGCCGCAGGAACCAGAGGGATTTGATGCGGCAGCTTATGACAGGGCGACGAGGTCTTATTATTCCTCGCACCGTGACGAGGCGTTTGGATTCCAGAATGGTGTGCTGGAGTCATTAAATCAGCCAGGTTGGATCCTGCCTGCCATGTCATTTGTGGCGATTACTGAGCAGGACGTTTTGGACTCGAGAGGGCTCTCCGCGGCGTCTTCCGAAGGAAGTTTTCATGTGTTGGTTGGAGAATGGTAGGTGTTGTTCGTGACGAGGCCGACATATGAACTCTCTGATGCAGCCAGTTTGTATCAAGCGAGCCTCGCAGCGAGCGTTTGCCTGCTGTTCGTGATGACTGCTTTATTGATGTAGCGAGACTTCTGGATGTCCCCACCGCAGGCGATGATTGAGCTTCGGAGGTTGTTTCGCTTTTTTGGCGAAACACGCGCGGTCAACGATGTCTCCTTTACTGTGGCGCCAGGCGAGGTGCTTGGTTTTATTGGCCCCAATGGAGCAGGTAAGACCACAACCATGCGGATCTTGTCGACCCTTGACCTGCCGAGTCACGGGGACGCGTTTGTCGATGGGTTTTCGGTAGTCAACGATCCAGATCGAGTCCGTTTGCGTCTGGGGTTCATGCCAGATTTTTTTGGCACCTACCCGAATGTGAACTGCTGGGAATATTTGGACTTTTTCGCGCGTTCTTATGGTTTGTCAGGGGCCGCACGCCAGCAGGCTGTGCGACACACACTCAGTTTTACCGGACTGGATGCGTTGCTGGAGAAGCCGGTTCGCGCTCTCTCAAAAGGTATGAAGCAGCGTTTGTGTCTGGGACGTGCGATGATTCACGATCCGGCTGCGCTCATTCTTGATGAGCCGGCTGCGGGCCTTGACCCACGCGCGCGGATTGAATTGCGGCGCATGATTCGTGAACTGGCGGCAGCAGGCAAGGCCTTGCTGGTCAGTTCCCATATTCTCAGTGAATTGGCTGAAATGTGTGACCAGGTGGCTATTATCGAACAAGGCCGGATCCTGGCGATGGGATCCGTCGATGAGGTTCTCCACGGGCAGAACACACGACGAACGATTCAGGTGCGTGCTCTGCAGCACGTGGAAAAACTGGTTGGTTGGTTGGCAGCACGAGAATTACTCAGCGACGTGGTGGCGGATGGAGACGTGGTGACCTTTGGACATCAAGGTGATCGGCAGCAGGAAGCTGCGTTGTTGCGCGACCTTGTCCAGGCTGGGTTTGAGATCAGTGAATTCAGCAGCCAGAAGAAATCGCTGGAAGATGTCTTCATGCGCGTGACGACAGGAGCTGTTCAGTGACAGTGACCGATTCTGCCTCACCGATCGAGATCCCGAGGCCTGCCAGGCGGCCGCCCGGCTGGTCTGCGGCGTTTGACGCGATACTGGAGCGAGGTGGCGACTGGTTGAATCCGATTCTTGTCAAAGAATCTCGCCAGGCTCTGAAAAGTCGCCAGTTCCTGATCTGTTTCGGTCTGGTGCTTGGGTTCGGTTGGGGTTGGTCGTTGCTGGGAATCGCAATTCTCAGTCCGGGCGTACATTACATCCCGGGTGGCGCCATGATGCTCTCGGGGTACGTAACAATTCTGGCGGTCCCGGTTCTAGTTATCGTGCCATTTACCGCGTTCCGCAGTCTGGCATCTGAGGTGGAAGACGGGACTTTTGAGCTGCTTTCCATTACCGCGCTTAGTGCGCGTCAGATCGTGACCGGAAAATTAGGTAGCGCGGCAATTCAATTGTTGATTTACTTTTCCGCCTTGTCACCCTGTGTCGCTTTCACCTATCTGTTGCGCGGTGTGGACATCGTCACGATTACGGCAGTTCTTGTTTATGGTTGTTTGGCGTCATTATTGGCTGCCTCCATTGGTCTGTTGTGTGCGACACTCACGCGTTCGCGGATATGGCAGGGGTTTCTTTCGATTGGGCTAGTGCTGGCCTTGTTTTTTTGCGGTCTCTGGCTGGTGGGTGGTGCGATTTTTGTGATCACCGACGAAGCGCTACCTTATCAAGAGCCGGGATTCTTGCTGGTCAATGTGTGTGCTGGAGCTTTCTACCTGTCGGTCCTGGTGATGCTGGTATTGGCGACAGCCTCACAGATTACATTTGCGAGTGAAAATCGTTCCACGCGAATTCGTGTCGTCATGTTAGTGCAGCAACTCGTCTGGACGGGTTCTATGGTGACGGCGGCCCTGATGGCACCGTACCAGTATTGGCTGATGCCGGCGTTTATTGGCGCAGGTGTGTATTGGGGAGTGATGGGTGCGTTCCTGGTTGGTGAGGAGGCGCAGTTGTCACCGCGAGCACGGCGACGACTACCGCAAAGTCTGTTGGGCCGGGTGGTGTTTACCTGGTTCAACCCAGGTTCTGGTACAGGCTATATTTTTTGTATCGCCAATTTTCTGGCACTGGCTGTGGTGATGCTCCTTGTCGATCAGATATTGCGATTCACTGCGGTGTTGCCGGCAGGCTCATCAACAGGGTCCTGGTTTGTGTTGCTGCTGCTCGCCTATTTGATGTTCTACCTGGGAGTCGGTCGCTTGCTGGTCATGACCTTGCGCCGATTCGTGCGTGTAACGCAGCTGGCGGCAGTATTTCTGCAACTCGGCATTGCATTTGTCGGTTCTCTGGGATCATGGGTGTTTCAAACCTGGGTAATCGACATCTCTACTTACCAGGTTGGCTGGCAATTGCTCAATTGGGGCTGGAGTCTGACAGAGGTCGCTGATCACGGGATCACCTCGGAGGCCGCCCTCACTTTGCTGGTAATGGGTGGGCTGGCGCTGGTCACATTCGGAGTGAATTTGTGGCTGGCGGTGCCCGAGGCGAGTGCGGTTCGGATGTTGGCACCAGAACGTGTGCTGGAGGATGACTCCCGGCAGCTGCCGCAGCAAGAGCTCATGACGCCTGCAAGTAGTCCCTGGCAGGACATGGAGGGCGGCTGATACGCTGGAACGGCCGGTTTGCTCAATGTGGCGCGTGCAGGAAATGGATCAAATCGGTCAATTCACTGGAGTTTAAATGGCTGGTGCTCCCGTGTTGGTCGCGTGGGTTGTGGAGCGTTATCACGTCTCGCAACGTTGCTGCCCGGCCGTCGTGCAGGTAAGGGGCTGTTTCCCAGACGTTGAGCAGGCTGGGAACATCCGCACGAATGCCGGTACCGATATCGACGATCCGTGTGGGGCGCTGGCCGGAAATCGTCATCGAAGGGCCCGCGTGACAACGTGCACAACCGACTTTACCTGAATAGAACAGTTGCCTTCCTCGCGCGGCAGCTGCCCGAATTGCTTTCCTGGGTTTTCCATTGGCCAGGTGCGGGTTGGGGCGAGGGGTCAGTTCTAATACAAACTCGGCGACGGCATCCATTTCTTTCGAGGTACCGGCGGTGTTTGGGGGACGTCCTGTCTTGTCGGGCCGGGCAAAGCCACTGCCGCCCAGGAAACTGCGGACGAAATGGTCTTCTTGCTGGACTGAATGATACGTGCCTTGGATCAAGAATGGTGGCCCACTAGCGGCAGTCAC
>PBOG01000082.1 GCA_002724245.1 Planctomycetaceae bacterium | reverse complement strand
TCTGAGTAAACAGTGCACTTCTCTGAGTAAACAGTGCACTTCTCTGAGTAAACAGTGCACTTTTCTGGGTAAACAGTGCACTTTTCTGGGTAAACCGGGTGCGCGCAGGCACATTCTCCAGTTGTGGTCTGTGCTGCATTCGTCAGTAGGTGTGGCCACGGGGTGGGATGGCAGTCTTGCGGTGCGTGACGTTGCCTGCGGAAATCGTCGTCACAGAACCAGCCAGAGTGTGGTGTCCACTTGAGTTTGGAGGTCGGGTTCCGGATTTGACCTGCGGAAATTCGCGGCGAGAACGCATCGACACACTTGGGTGTATTGATGCGTTGTGTTGCATCCGGTACCCTCGAGGCAATTCTCGTGCAGGCGAAACCGTTTGCGGTGATGTAAACAGTACTCTGAACAGTAACAGGATAGCGCAATGAAACGAGTAGCATACTTTTGGGTGGCGATGTTTGGGTTGACCGCAGTTGCCACAGCCGGTGATACCACCGAGACGACGGCTCAAGCGAATTTCGTGAAGCCGGACTCGTGGGAAGCGTTCGTTGCCTACCACGAGGAAGGGGGCGATTTCGGGAGTTGGGTCGCGAAAGGCAAGACGATCGCGCTTTGGGAGGGCGTCCCGGCGGGTGTCGATTACACGCTTACCTTTACGATCAGCCTGGCCAATGAGGGACGGGCAATGCTCCAAGTACACCATATGGCCACGTCGACGGGCGAGGTGCTCTCGACCGGTACGATCCTGCGTTACTGGGATGAGAAGTCGCAGTCGGTGTTGTCGTCGCACTCCGGTTTTGACACCGGGCAGTTGTACACCGGCCATTCGGAGCTCGTAGGCATTGACGCCCGCACGCAAACTACCAAATGGAAGTACACCGAAACCAGTCGTGGCAAAACCGCTGACTATTTTCTGACCGTCGAGCGGAAGGGCCCCAACAAACGCTCGGAGGTCCACCAGCTTGCGTCGGGTGGTGAGCCATTAAACCTGGAGGTCGTTCGTCAGATGGCGCCGCAGGCAGCCCCACGTCCGCCAGCCGATCCTGGACTTGGTCGTCGAACGCTGCAGCGATTGCGAGGACTGTTGCGGCGACTTCGGTAAGACGTCTCCTTGGCTTCGCCTCGTTGCCAGCTGGCTCTTCAGTGACGCGCGGTCAGTCGGCTAACTTTCTGAATTCCTTGGCGTGGATCACTCCATCGCGATCGATTACGACTTGGCCGAATGAGACGCCACGTGGTCGAACGCTGTCGTCGCCGGGCTTGAAATCAAGCCGTTCGGGAAGGACTAGTGAGCGCTTACGTTCCGCCTCGCTGCCGAATTGGATATTCCACCCACTCGAGCCGTAACCGAGTAGCAACGCTCCGGTACCCGAACTACCGCCACCGATGGTGTTGGGTTGCACGCTGACATGTGCCACGTCGGTGGTACTGTCATACCAGGGTGCCAGGATGGATGTCGTGCCGTGCGTCTCGATGCCGGTGTGACAGAGCTCGATGATTGGGCGCGAGATCAGACACGCCTGGGCGTACGTGATAACGCCCTTGTCGAGACTGCTGAAGTAGCAGTCCGCAACGGTTACACCATTACCACCCAGGTTGCGGCCGTCGCCAAACTTCAGACCGATTCCGCGAGGATTCTGGGGGTAGGTGTGACCGATCCGGCATTCCCGGATCGAGATGCCCAGGGCATTGGCCAGCAGTATCCCGTTCTCAAACCCGGTGATACGTACCCGCTCGATGCTTAGCGAGCGCTGGGTTCCCTGTTCGCCACGGATGCCCCAGCCGTTAGTACGGCCGCTGGAGGTCAGTGAGAGGTTCGACACCATGAAGTTGTCCGGATCGGTGACCAGGGTGATGCCATCCCCATTCTTGGGTGTGTAATCCAGCTGGACGCTGGCGGGATGAACTCCCTGCAGGTGTACGTTGGCGCGTCCGGTAAGTCCCGTGTGGCGGTAGGTGCCGGCGGGAAAGAAAACGACGCCACCGGTTTGGGCGGCAGCGTCGATGGCCGCCTGGATGGCGGTGGTATCGTCGCCGCTGGGGCTCTTCTCCACTACGACCCAGCCGGCAATGCCGGCCGGATCGGCAGGCGGGCGTCGAGCGGCCACGAGCGCCATGATGACGCAGGGAAGTAGCAGCGTGAGCACTCCCTGGCGTGACCATCTGCCGGATCTGGTTGACGGAGCGGGTCTGGTTTCCATGGTGTTCCTTTTCGAGGATTGAAGCGGGAACGCGGTTTGATGTCTTGCGGGGGTCGTGGCAACGGGAAAGTCTGGAGACGAGGGCGACAGGGACCAGCAGGGTTTCAGGGTGTTGGACGGAGGGCAGCGTCGCCGGCTGGACGTGCGTCGAGCCGCATTTCCTCCTGGAACAGCACCGCCATGCCACGCAGTTTGCGAGCGACCGCTCGGTTACGGACCGGTTGGGATTCTCCCGGGTCTTTTGCCAGATCATAGAGCGTGAGACGTGGGTTCAAGAAGAGTTTCCAGTTTTGCCAGCGCACGGCGGCCAGGGCACCCTGGCTACCGTGGTAGAAGAAGGCATTGTGGTATTCACTGCGCGTAATCAAGGGAGCCCATTCCCGCGGCGGATCCCAGCGGCGCCGCAGCGGGACAGACGCGTTGAGTGATTTTTGCATCTCGGGAGTCGGTACGATGTCAGTTTCACCTTTCAGCAGGGGGCTGATGTCACGTCCATCGATCACTCGATCTGCCGGGACCTGGATTCCGGCGAAGGTAGCGAGTGTCGGGTACCAGTCCATGGCGGCTACGACCGCGGCCGACCTCCTGCCGGCTTGCACGCCCACTCCTGGGCCCCAGGCGATGGCCGGCACACGCAAGCCACCTTCGTAGGTTGACAGTTTGCGCCCGCGAATTTTCTGTTGCGGTGTGCGCCCCGGACCGCGGCCATTGTCAGAGGCGTAGATGACGATCGTATTGTCGCTGATCTCCAGCCGTTTGAGCGTGTCGAACAGGCGGCCGACATGGTGATCGAGCTCCTGGATGGCGTCACCGTACTGGCCCCAGTTGGAGCTGCCTTGGAATGCTGCGCTCACCCCCAGTGGGTTGTGGAGCATGGTGTGCGGCAGGTAGAGGAAGAACGGGCCCTCCTTGTTTTGCTCGATAAATCTGATGGCCTCGTCGGTGTAGGCCCTGGTCAGTTCTGCCGGATCAACGGGACACTTGATAATCGTGTCATTGCGCAGCAGGGGGACACCTCCCTGATCTTCGAAATAGACGATCTCAACCGGGTCAAGGTTGTGCAGTAATCCGAAATAAGAGTCAAACCCTTGATTGCGTGGCAGGAATGGTTCCTGAAATCCGAGATGCCATTTACCGATGCAGGCGGTCGCGTATCCGTGTTCTTTGAAGAGCTCGGCTAGTGTCAGTTCAGCGGGATGAATCCCCGATCGCGAATCGGCTCGGTGCACCCAACTCTGGTTGCCGACGCGCCGTGGATAGCACCCGGTCAATAGACCTGCACGGGACGGGCTGCAGATCGGCGCCGCCGCGTAATAGTCGGTGAACCGTATGCCACCGTTGGCCATCGCATCGATCTGTGGCGTCTTAACCTCGGTCGCTCCGTAACAGCCCAGATCGTAGTATCCCTGGTCGTCGATGAAGAGAACGATGATGTTCGGTCTGTTTGCGGCGGGATCCGCGGCAAGGACCGAAACATTCAGGAGAACGAGCAGGAACATGGAAGAGCAGGTAAAGGCTTGCACGGGTCACCGACAGGTAGAAGGCATGATGCCGCGTGGAGTAGGCCCAGTCTAACGGAATTTACTATCCGGGTGTCGCACTGACCAAACAGCCACGAATTCTGCCGTGCAGGCAGAATCGTTTTGATCAAGGCGTGGTTCGCTTCGGTTGCGGGTTGCGCGAGACCGGAGACGCGGACCGTCGAGAGCGGCTTCTAGGTGTTCACCGGTGCGCCGTGGCTACCTGCACGCAGCTGTGATGCTGGGATACATGTCAGATCGAAGAGTTGCCAAAACCGGTGATACGGCCTTTGAGGCGTGCCTTGAGTTGTTGAGTTTGCCGTTGCCGTTCCTGACGTGCCGCATCGGCGTCGCGATCACGAAACGCGTAGCGGAGGCCGGCACTGGCGAGACCTCCTTTAGACGTGTAGGTGGCGAGCTTCGTGATCTTGTCGAATGCCTTGTCGATACCCTGGTACATGAGCGATCCCTTGTTGGTTGGTATTCCTACGACTTCGATCTGGCTGTCTTGGATGGCGGAGTTCGCCCGCAAGAGAATCTGTTGGAGGTCTGTCTTGATCCTGGCTTCCGCTTCGGTCTGCCATCCCAGATCTCCAAATTCGATGGTCAGCCAATCCAACAGATCGCTCGTGTTGGCGTTGACCAGAAAATAACAGCCGAGGATTGGTGAGTCTTCAAAGATCTCCCGGGAAACCGGGTGGCCACCGCGATACATCTCGAGGCAGGTGTTGCCCGCTTTCATATAGTTGTAGCTGCGTTTCAGGATGTACAACTTTTGCATGACCTTGGCGATGCCTTCGACGATTGCGATCGCGGGCGTGCTCGCGATTCCCGCATCGAAAAACATACATAAGATCTTGGAGCCCAATGCGGTGAAGCCGCGCGTCCCCTGGATGAGATTGTCATGGATCTCGTGTCGGATCAATCTTGTCATCGCCTGGAACGCCACTCGAGGGTCGCCTTCGCCCAGTACGGCCGCCGCGTGCCTTTTCTGGTCTGCCAGTTCGTACTCCTTGTAGGCAGCCATGGCGAAGCCCTTGATGCCATCGAACCCACTCTTGGCCAGGCCGATAAACGGAATCATCGCGGTGTAGGCACTACTGAATGCCGAGCTCAGTTCCGTAAACAGCGTATTTTGGCCCAGGGCAGTTACTGCCTGGCCCCAGTCGGCGGCTCCGAATACGTGTGTCCCCAAGTTGTTCCATTGTGTGTTGGCGCTGTGGAAATGACCTCCCGAGTTGCGAAAGTGAGCGCTCGAATGGTCGATGATACCTTGACTTGTCGTCACGTCCGTGCCACTGCGATGCAGGTCCGACCAGGTTCTGTGATTGGTGTAAGAGGCATAGATGTCGCTGGCGGCTTCATCCTTGCGAAGCGACTTGAAACGGATCCTGGCGTTTTGGAAAAGCAAGTTTAACGCTTGCTCACGATGCTGCTCTATAAATGCATGAGCCTCGCGATCCGCTTCTTGTGCTTGCCACTCTTTGTCAAAGTCGGGGTCGTTGACCCAGATTCCGTTGGAGGTAACCAAGTGGTAGTCGACATCCGAGATCTCTGCAGGATGATCGGCGACGAAGTCGACTGCCAGCGCGAGCTTACTGGCGGCCTTCCGTTTGTTGCGAATGCTGGATTGCCATTTGGGATCGCCAAACTTGTCTGTTCCTTTGGAGTCTTGCCAGGCTACTAGCGCATTCTTCAAATCGAGAAACTTGCCCCACGTCCGCAATGGTTGCGAGTGGTACTTCTTCAGTGCCAGATCTACTCGCTTCAGCTTGCTCGATCGAAAGGTTGTCCGGCCGCCGTAGGTGTCGGTCATCCACCGCTCATACGACATAATCCTGGGGATTACCTTCATGTTTCCTTGTGGCTTTCAATAAGAGAGTTCACGCCGTGGGGAATTAGTCTGTGGGGACTTCGCTGGTACAAAAGACATCTGCAAAATGCGGGGCGATTGCCAGTCCATTGTACTTTGGAGAAAACACAGTTTGGCTGATCGAGCTGTGGAACCTTTGGGGAAAGCGAGAGGGCAGCAGGGTGCAGGGGAAATACTGAGTTGTCGAGCAGCCTGCGCGCGGTAATCATTTAAGGGACGAATCGAGCCAGGTATTGGGTTTAGTGTACTGAGGTGACAGTCATGACCACGCTTCGTATTGGCCTGGCGCAGACGCGCCAAACGAACGATCTGGCAACCAATGCCCAGACCATTTTGAAGTACCTGGACCAGGCGGCCGCCCAGGAGGTGCAGATTGTCTGTTTTCCCGAAGCGCAGACCGTTGGATATCGCGTCGATATCGCGTCTCCAGAGACACCCTCGCCTGTGGCGGCGCTGGAAAGCCTGCATGCAGAGGTCGCCGCCCGCTGTGCCCAGGCCGGTATGGCTTGCATCTTGGGAACGGAAACGCCGGTCCCCGGTGACCCGACCGCCAGGCCGTATAACTCGGCGCTGGTCATTGACGAAGGTGGCAATACGGTCGCGGTCCATCACAAGACCCGCCTGACGCCGCTTGATGCGCTGGCGTATACGGCAGGAAGTGCATTTGAGACCGTGGAGCTGTGTGGCGTTCGAGTGGGTGTCGTGATCTGCTTTGAAGGGTTTCGCTTCGCCGAGACGACCGCCGAATGCGTCCGCCAGGGCGCGCAGTTGGTCTTTCATCCCCAGAACAACACCACGCGACCCAACGACTGGAAAACTCCGATCCACCATGCCATGCTGATCACACGGGCGGCCGAAAACACGATCTGGTTTGCCTCCTGCAACGCCTGCCTGGACCCACACCAGAACTGCCGCTCAATGGTGATTGCGCCTGACGGTCGCGTCCATGCGCAAACCGAACTCCAGCAGGAGACGCTGCTGGTAACTGACATCGACCTGCGATTGGCGACACGGGCGATGTTTCGGTTTGATATGGGAGATTGCGCCCAGGTCCTGTTTGCGGACACCGTTGGGCGCGAGGAGTTCGACGCGATTCTGCCATCCCAAGAACAGCAACAGCGACGCGGTCAGTGACATCCGGTGGGACCAAGAGGGGACGATTCAAGAACGGTTGTCAGCTCCTCCTGGCCCGGCGCTCTGGAGACGCTCCGGGGGAGCACCAGGCCCCGGCAACGCCGGCTGCCAGAATGCCCTGGAAAGACTGGTCGTGTGGGCCTCCGTGGAGGTAGAACTGAGATTGCGTTGACCGAGATGTGTCGTGCAGACGTACTTGCGAGCAGCGTGATCCGTACTGCGGTCGAGAGCTGCGGCGTATTGGGCTATGATGGCAATCGCATGACTCGCACTTGTCGAGTGGCAGGGGCGTGAGGTTGCCAGGCAGGGAATGTGTTGCGAACAGGCCGTTTTTCAACCGAGACAGGTGGTGCATCGCGTGCGAAATGTGATTGCGATTTATTGCGCGGTTCTGTTTTGGGGTGGGGTTCCTGGCGCGATGCGCGCGGAAGAAGGCCAGCCCACGGCCGCCTCTGCAGATATCGAGTTTTTTGAGAAAAAGATTCGACCTTTGCTGGCGGCGAAGTGCTATTCCTGCCATTCCCGCAGGGCCAAGAAGCTGCAGGGATCCCTGCAGGTAGACTCGCACGCGGCCCTGTTGGCAGGAGGTGACAGCGGGCCGGCGATTGTTCCAGGGAAACCGGAACAGAGTCTCCTGATCGCCGCCGTGCAGTACGCCCCGGACGCCCAGTTTGAAATGCCGCCCCAAGGAAAACTGGCGGATCACGAAATCGCCGCGCTGACCGAGTGGGTGCGGCGGGGTGCGCCCTTTCCGGGTGGTGCTGCCTTGCCAGCTGAGTCACCGGGGAAGATTGACTTCACCGAGGCCCGCCAGTTCTGGTCGTTCGTACCTGTCCAGAAGCAGTCACTGCCAGACTTGGAACAGGCAGACTGGCCACGTCAGCGAATCGACCACTTTGTGCTGGCTGCCATGGAACGCCAGGGTTTGCGACCGTCGCCGGAAATCGCCCGCGCGGAATTACTGAGGCGGGTAACATTCGATCTGACAGGATTACCACCCACGCCGGCGGAAGTCGCTGCATTTGTGCAAGATCCGTCCCCACGGGCTTATGAGACCGTCGTGGAACGCCTGCTCAAGAGCCCGCATTTTGGGGAACGTTGGGCACGCGTCTGGCTTGACCTAGCCAGGTACACCGACCGCACCGCCAGCTGGCTGTACTCGACGGGACAGGCACACCTCTATCGCGACTGGGTTGTGCAGGCGATGAACGAAGATATGCCTTACGACAAATTTGTTCATCGCCAGCTGGCGACTGATTTCATGCCAGAGACAGGCCCGGAGGACGTTCCCGCACTCGGTTTCCTGGGGCTGAGCCCCAATTACTGGAAAGAGCTGCAGCTTCCCAGCGAGATTATCAAAGTCATTGTGGCTGACGAATGGGAAGAGCGGATTGACGCGGTGTCGCGGACATTTCTGGGGCTCACGGTGGCATGTGCACGCTGTCATGACCACAAATTCGATGCGATCACGATGAAGGATTACTACGCACTGGCCGGTGTCTTCGCCAGTTGTCGCATCAAAGAGCGGCCGACGATCGACGAGGCGCTCTACGCACCGGTCCGCCAAGCGCTGTTGGAGATCACAAAACGGGAAGCCAGTATCGCCGAGCTGAAGAAAAAAAAGCCTCTTCCCCAGGCGGAGATTGATGCGTTGACGGCCGAGATTGCCGCGTTTCGTAACGACACACCGCACTTCGATACACCGTTGGCTTCGGCGGTCGTCGAAGAGTCGCTGCATGTGGAGCGCAAAGGCAAAACGATGCAGTCCGGGACAAAGCTGGTTTACCAGTCGCAACCTCAGGATTTGCAGCTGTTCATCCGTGGTAACCCGAATCGGCTGGGCGAAGTGGTTCCCCGACGTTTTCTGACCGTCTTGTCCACCACTGACCAGCCAGTGCCGTTCAAGACCGGTAGTGGTCGACTCGAGTTGGCTCAGGCGATCACCACGGATGGCGCTGCTTTGGCGTCGCGTGTTCTGGTCAACCGCATTTGGCTCGCTCATTTTGGGCGTGGCCTGGTGACGACCCCCAGCAATTTTGGTCAGTCCGGCCAGCGTCCTTCCCATCCCAAGTTGCTCAACGATCTGGCAGCACGCTTCATTGCGGGTGGCTGGTCGCTCAAGCAGCTGCACCGTGAGATTGTGCTTTCGGCGACCTACCGGCAAGCCAGCCGTGACGACGGCTCCCGATCTGAAACCGACCCTGACAACATCTGGCTCGCGCGGATGCCTCGCACCCGGTTGAGTGTCGAGGCCTGGCGCGATGCTATGCTGGCGGTTTCTGGCGATCTTGACAGGACGCTCGGTGGACCCTCAGTCAGTCTCACTGACACCGCGAATCAGCGGCGCACGCTTTATGGCACGATCCATCGTCGTGAGATGTCCACCATGCTGCTGACGCACGACTTTCCTGACCCCACCGCGCATAGTCCACAGCGGATTGCTACCACCACCACACTGCAGGGGCTGTACGCGCTGAACGGCCCGCTGGTGTTGGCGCGTTCCGCAGCGCTTGCCCGGCGTTTGCTGGCAGCGCAGTTGACATCGGATCAGCAGCGGATTGCACTGGCCTACGAGTTACTCTTCGCGCGTCGACCCACGGATCGTGAGACGCAGCTTGGTATCGAATTTCTGGGAGAGACCGGCAGTGCAGATCGGGCCAATGTCTGGTCTCAATATGCACACGTGCTGTTGGCTTCCAACGAATTTCTCTTCGTGAACTGATTACCGGACGTATCCTATGCAACCAGTACTTGCCAACCTGTTGTCACGGCGAAATCTGCTACGCCAGTCCGCCGCGATTCCCGGCATGCTTGGAGCGACCGCGTTTCTCTCACAGCAGTCTCTTGCCGAGACAGTTGCGGGTGCCACTCCCGCGGGCTGTCATTTTGCACCACGCGCTAAACGGGTCATCCATCTTTTCATGAATGGCGGCCCGTTTCATGGAGATCTGTTTGATCCCAAGCCCGCACTGGCGAAATACGCGGGTCAGCGGCCGAGTGGAACAGACCTGGTAACGGAAAGACCGACTGGTGGTTTGCTGGCGTCTCCTTATCGTTTTCAGCCTTGTGGCGAAAGCGGCGTGCCGGTCAGTGAACTGCTGCCGTATCTCAGGCGTCACATCGATGACATCTGTGTGCTGCGTTCGGTGCACGCCGACAACCCGAACCACGGGCCGGCGCTGTTGCAGATGAACAATGGTACGATCCTGCCGACGCGACCTAGCATGGGCGCCTGGTTTCTCTATGGCCTCGGTACCGAGAACGAAGACCTGCCCGGCTATGTCGTGCTCTGTCCAGGGAAGCCAGTACGGTTTTCTATTCTCTGGAATAGTGCGTTTCTCCCGGCGTCCTGCCAGGGGACCTACATCAATCACTCTTCCATCGATCCAGAGAAGATGATCCCGCATCTGCGGAACAAGAAATGGAATCAGCAAACACAGCAACGCCAGCTCCATTTGTTGCGGCAACTCGACGCGGAAGTCCAGCGGCGTAACGGACAGGATCAAGCATTTGAGACCCGGATTCGTTCGATGGAGACGGCGTTTCGGATGCAGTTCCGCGCCAGCGATGCATTTGATCTGAACCAGGAGAGTCAGCGGACGCGGGATGAGTATGGCAAAGGCCACTTCGCCAACGGTTGTTTGCTGGCTCGGCGGCTGGTCGAACGCGGTGTCCGTTTTGTCCAGGTGTACTACGGGAACAGCCAGCCCTGGGACACACACTCCAACCATAATGAAACAGTTCCCAACCTCTGTCGGGCGATTGACCAGCCTATCGCCTCGTTACTGGCCGATCTCAAGCAGCGGGGCCTGCTGGAAGACACACTGATCATTTGGGGAGGAGAGTTTGGCCGGACACCGACCTCTGAGAACGGCAACGGTCGCGACCACAACCACCATGGATTCTCAATGTGGCTGGCTGGCGGTGGCGTGCGGGGTGGGATGACCTGGGGCGAGACAGACGAATTCGGTTTCAAAGCGGTGCAGGACCGGATGCATGTACACGATGTGCATGCAACGATTTTGCATTTGCTGGGACTCGATCATGAGCGCCTCACTTACCATCAGGCCGGGCGCGACTTCCGGCTGACGGACGTTCATGGAAACGTGGTTCAGCAGATTCTCGCCTGACACTTGTCGCTGACCCATCCCAAAGGATCACCAGTGGCCTGGGTGCGGCGGTGGTGTGGCACCGGGACGGATTATTGGTGGGTCGGATCAGCATGCCGCCTATTGTCAGACGACGCCCTTTCATCCGTCAGATGTCGGGGCGACGATTTACACGGCGCTGGGCGTGGACCAACAGACCGAAATTCGCGATCAGTTGGACCGCCCTTACTGCCTGAATTCGGGCAGCCTGATGACGCCCCTGTTTGGCGCGTAAGGCGGGGCCTGGCAGGCAGCAATCTGCTGCCTGCGGAGTTTCGTCATGTCGTGGCGCCCATTGCGATCAATAGAGCTTCACACGGAAGCTCGACAAGTCAGATTCGTCACCCCTTATGTGGTGTTGTCTTGACCGTGACTTCGGCACCCGCCAGCAATTCGCGAAGTGCATTATCTGCGTAGGAATGGGTCGCGTCGGCAAATTGGCCGCAGTACCGGAGTATGCCCTGACGGTCGATGATCATCGTAGTCGTGGTGCGTTGGGTGCCGAAGAGACGCGGGGTCTGACTCGCCGGGTCGAGTGCGATTGGGAAGGTGAGTCCCTGCTGCTTTACGAACCGGTTGACTTTGGAGGCAGTTTCACCGTCAGTTGCATCCAAGGCGAAAATACCGGCTTGGCCTTGGTATTTTTTGGCGAGTGCGTCGAGCGCGCGCTCGATATCACGGCAGCTGTGACAAACGGAGCACCAGAAGGTCAGTACGATCGTACCGTCTCCAGTCAGTTTTGACTCTTTACGCAACGCACTGAGCTTCCACTGCGTGCCGTTGAGAGTCACTTCAAAGTCGGGGACCTGGTCTCCGACTTGAAGCTGGTCTGCGGTGGCGCCGTGATCATCTGTCTGGGCATGATCTGAGATGGTGCCGTGGTCATCTGCATGGTGGTGGTCGGTGTCTGTAGTCTCATGCGTTCCACAGCCAGCGACGCTGATCATCATCAGCAGGTTTAGTAGATATTTCATTGGTTCGTATTTCTGTCTTGGATGCGTTGTTCTTGGGGGGCACAAAAGTCGCTGATCCCCACCTCGCGAGCCTATGGTGTTCCGGAATGAAAAAGTAGTCTGTACGCGATGCTTTCCCTGCCGGGTGGCTGGACATACCACGTCAGAGCAGGTCATGATGGCCAGCGGCGATCCAGATTCTGGCAATCAACAGGAGTAGCGACGGTGAAAACGATGTTGACGATGTGCGGTGCCTTGATAGTGGGGTTGGGGTGTTGCCTGGCCCACGTGGCCGAAGGTGGGGAGAAGATCCGCATCCTGCTGGATACGGATGCCAATAACGAACTCGATGACCAGCATGCGATTGCGTATTTGTTGTTCAATGGCGATACCTTCGCGGTTGAAGGGATCACGGTCAATGCGACCTCCAACGGTGGCGGGATCGAGCAGCACATGGCGGAAGCCACACGCGTGGTTCAGCTCTGTGATTTGACCTCCCGGATCAAGATTATTCCCGGCGCCACTGGCAAGTATCAGGAAATACTCCCGCAGATCGAGAAACCGGAATATGACGGTTCGGCTGCGGTTGATTTTATTATCGAACGTGCGCTGGCCGACGACGCACGGCCATTGGTGCTGATGCCGATCGGGAAGCTCACCAACATCGCACTGGCACTCAAGAAAGCGCCGCAGATTGCCAGCCGGGTCCGCATTGTCTGGTTGGGAACCAACTATCCCGCCCCGGGTGAGTACAACTTTGTCAACGATCTGACAGCCCTCGCCCCCGTTCTCCAGTCGGATGCTGCCTTTGAAATGGTCATGGTTCGCTATCGCGATCCCAGTGGCACCGACGCGGTCAAGGCCCGGCTGGCGGATGTCCGCCGGATTATGCCGGGAAAGGGGCCTAAGGTCACCAAGCCGGTGACTGGCCGCCACGGCGGGGCGTTCTCCAATTTCGGCGATTACGCCGTTGATTTGTTCGAGAAATTCCCAGGCAAGCCGAGCGAACGCCCGCTCTTTGACATGGCCGCAATCGCGATTGTCAAGAATCCAGCCTGGGCTCGTCGCGTTACGATGGGTGCGCCCGCGTTCCGGGACGGGAAGTGGGTCGACCGGCCTGGCAATCCGCGCAAGATCATCATCTGGGAGCATTTCGATCGACAGCGCATCATGCAGGATTTCTACCAGCGGATGGAGAAGTACGTGCTGGCCAATTCTGCATCCCGTTGAGTTGCGTATGACCAGCGGCAGGCCTTTTCGCGGAGGTCAGGATCGATGTGTCTGTAGAAGATACGGCTAGTGGGAGATGCCGCTCAGATTGAGTCCGATAATGCCCGCGATGATCATAAGCAGAGACACGATTTTCAAAAGATTGATTGAGTCCGCGAAAGCGATTACACCAATCACTGCTACCAGTGCCACACCCAGACCCGACCAGGTGGCGTAGACTGTGCTGAGGGCGAAGTGGCGCATGGCACCACCCAGCAAAGCAAAGCAGGCGAGGTAGAACAGAGTGACCCCCGCACTGTACCAGCCAGCGTACTTGCCCCCCTGGGAAGCCAGCTTGAGGCAGGTGGTGCCGACAATTTCACAGCCGATGGATGAAAAGAGCCACAACCATTTCATTTTGTGCGCCTCATTCGGTGAGCCAGCTCATCAGCACCGGAGTCATGATCAGGACGCCGACAATCAGAGCAAAAGCCCGGTAAATGAACACGAGAGTCAGCCTGGTGGTTTTAATTTGCTGTGAACTCTTTGCCTAGAGCTCGATGTCGCGGCACTGCCGGCAGGTAATCATGCCTGCACCGACGGTCCGCGTCTTGGCGAGCTCGGTCAGGTCCGTACTGCCGTTTTGGGGCAGGTTCCACTTTGTTGCATCAGTACACCTTGCGACGTGTTTCGAGTGCAGTCAGCGGCTGAGAAACAAGGTGGGCAGATTGTAGCTTGTTGCTTTGGAGAAGGCAGGCAGGGTGGTTTTGCCGTGAACGGGTGGAAATGGAGGGTTGCCGCTACAGTCCGCAGAATCGGTGTGAATGTCATTTCCATGTGCGCATCGGGTTGCACTCCTGGTACGACCGATGAAGAACACCTGCGGAACATTTGTCGTCCACCCAAAGACTTCAGGAAAACAGACATGCGTACCCTCCTTGTCTTCGCCACCGTACTTGCCGGCAGCTCCTTTGCGTCGGCCCAAAGCGATTCTGATGAGTTCCAGTTCACTTCCACCAACAGTTACAACGCACTGGTCGAGCGTGTCAGCGCACTGGAGCAGGAGAAAAGCCAGGGGAAAACCGGGACGGCCGCCGGTTTGACCGCGGGGGCCGACGTGGTGTTCTTGCGTCCGTTCGGGACGGACAATGGAATGCCCAACCATGACTACCAGGCGGCGCCTCGCGTTTGGGTGGGTTGGCAGGGAGACAGTGATCTTGGATTGAGGCTACGTTGGTTTGACTATTATCAAGAGAATCCAACCTCCCGGTCGAACGATGCCATTGACGCGGTGCAGTTTGATGTAGAGTTGACGAGCAATCTCATGTTAGGTGATTGGACTGCCGATTTGTCAGGCGGCTTTCGCTACGCCGAATTGACAGAAATCAGCCTGGACGATGAAGGGCAGGCGGATGACTACGACGGCAAGCGTGGAATGGGACCAGTCGTGGGAATGGAGCTGGCCCGTGGTCTGACTGATGACCTG
Organism: Planctomycetaceae bacterium; assembly: GCA_002724245.1. Taxonomy (GTDB): domain Bacteria; phylum Planctomycetota; class Planctomycetia; order Pirellulales; family Pirellulaceae; genus UBA9264. Next base: position 10,110 of record PBOG01000082.1, on the reverse strand, counting down.
GGAGTCTTCATGCTCGGTAGATCGTCGATTCAGTTTGGTGATGCCGAAGATGATGACAGTTCTGAGCCATACAACAAAGATCAGGTATTCGCGATCACAGAAATTCAGATGGGAATTGAATGGCATCGCCCACTTTTCGGAACGGCCCTTACCTTTATGCGTGCGGGCGTGGAGAGCCAGTTTTATCACCAGGTGGCAGATAGTGATGAGGAAGCGTTGGGGCTGTTCGGTGGCGTTTTCTCCTTTGGGATTCAGCATTAATCGAGCGTGAAGAGGGGTGCTGGCAGGCGCACTGCCCGGTTGTTACCGGCCAGTTTATGGCTTGCAGTCTTCTGGTAATCTGATTGTGGTCGATACCGGCCTCATCTGCGGATGAGGCCGGTTGCCATTGAGAGCAGCGGTAGCGAACATTTCTGTCGATGTGTCAGCGCACCGCTCAGCACGCTGCTTTTTTCTCGCCCTGGATCCGAGCCGTGTGCGGTACTCCGGCGCTGCGCTTAATCGCGTGCACCCCGGGAAGCGGCCGCGACCAGCGCGTTGCGGCGCCGGCGGAGTTGTTGTAATCGGTTACGGTGCTGTGGTTTGTCCGCCAAGTTCTACGTCTCTTGCGGATCGGCGGTCAAGTCGTACAGCTCTTCGTAAGGCGGGTCTTGCTCGAAATAGCGGAGGTACTTCCACGCCCGCGTCCGCACGCCGTCGCTCAGGGGGATTTTCGGGTGCTGGAACAGGTGTTCACAGAGGAAATCGTGACGCCATGGCACCGCCGCGGGATCGCGACACAAGGGGAGCAGGGAGCGGCCCTGCAGGTACCCAGGGATGGGCGCGCCGGCGGCTTCCAGCAGGGTGGGCGCGAGGTCAAGGTTCAGCGCCATTTCATGGCGTGTGGTTCCGCGAGTGGATACAGGCGAGCGGGGATCGCAGACAATCAGTGGCACGCGATCAGCATCAAGAGATGTTCCAGTCGAGGTTGCGTGGCGTTCCTTTACGCGTTGCCTGATAGAATCCCGCTAATATAGAGTCTGTCACGTCGATCGAGGCCCCATTGTGCTACAGTGAGGCGAAACGCGGCCTGGGTGGTCTGGTCCGTTTGGTGTTGGTGGTACTCGACGACGGTCGGCAGACGCCGACGGATGTGCGTGGGAGATTGCATGGAAACGGAAGCAAGTGTCTCAAGCAGCAGAACACGTCAGTGCGGCATGGTGCTTTGCGGCCTCTGTGCCGCGATCGTCAGCATGGTGTCCGGGACACTTGATCAGCAAACGGTTCGAGCGGGTGGATTACCGGCAGGTGTGACCCGTGTGGCCCTCTTCTCCCCGGGGGACAGCGGATATCCGACCTTTCGCATGGAAGCCCTGGCGGTCAGTCAGGCCGGTACGCTGTTGGCNTTTACGGAGGGNCGCAAAGGNGGNAGTGGNGTNAANGGGGANGTCGATTTNCTGTTGCGACGTAGTACCGATGGCGGCCAGACGTGGGGNCCCATCCAAATTGCCGTGGATAATGGCACNGACACGGTNTGTTACCCCACGCCCTTGGTCGATCGCAGCACGGGNAAAATCTGGCTGGCGATGTGCATGTACCGGNCNCCNGCNAACCAGGGGACGATCGCCCAGGGGTTGCCTCCCGATACGTGTCATACGTGGATCACCTGCAGCGACGATGACGGGGTCAGCTGGCAACCGCCTGTCGAAATCACGCAGCAGGTGAAACCACCCGGAACCACCTGGTTCGCACCAGGGGCGGGCGTGGGGGTCCAGCTCAGCAGCGGCCGGCTGGTCTTTCCGGCTTACCATTTCGATGCAGGGCCGGAGGACAAGTCTCGCACCCACCGCAGCAGTCTCTTCTACAGCGATGATCACGGTGTCACCTGGCGCGCGGGTGGCATTGTCAATCGGTATGCCCCCGAGACAGAGGTTGACGCGTCGGTGCCGGTCGAAGAACGCATCAAGGTCGGCCGAGGGTGGTTTATCCCCGGGCGCACTGACGAGGCGCAGGTGGTGGAACTGGCCGACGGTCGTTTGATGATGAACATGCGCAGTTACCATTGTTCCTACCGTCGCGCGCTCAGTTTCAGTGACGATGGCGGCCTCACATGGTCTCCTGTAACGCTCGACCCGACGCTGTTTGAGCCGATCTGCTCAGGTAGCCTCACGCGGCTCACTTCCAGGCGTCTCGGTCAGCAGAAAAATCGCCTGGTCTTTGCCAATCCCAACGGGCGTCGACGGTCAGGGCACAGCTTTGTCCGCGAAAAACTGACCGTCCGTCTCAGCTATGACGAAGGAAAAACCTGGCCCGTCGAACGCGTCTTGGATCCCGGTCCGGCGGGTAACTTGAATGCGACCGGACTGCCCGATGGCCGTATTGCCGTCCTTTACGAAGGCGGGTCGCGGCAGATTTTTCGCGAGACGATCTATTTTGCGACCTGCACGGTCTCCTGGTTGACTGCGGGACAGGACCACGGTGAACCGCTGGGACGCGTTGGGGAACGCGATTCCAACTGAGTCTGCCCACGGTTTGCCGGAGACGAACTGTGTGACTTGTGTGGCAAGGGCAGCCGTTACCCGTCAGCGCTTGCGGAGTGGTCCGGGTTGAGGCACATTAGATTCAGTTCACCGGCTGGTATGCGCCGCCGGGACTGGTTCTTGATACCGCTGGGAAAATACCATGCTCGCTTTCCGCATCCACGGCATTTGCGCGATCGCCTGCGCAGGGTTCTGCGCTGGTTCTGTCAGCAGCGCGGACATCCGTTTCGAAGAGGGGATTGAATACGCGCGGCCCGCTGGCGAGTCGCTCGCGCTCAACATGGCGCGACCTGCGGGTGATAACGCAGACACGCCTCCGCGGCCGGCAGTCATCTGTATCCACGGCGGCGGATTTGTCGGTGGTGCGCGCGGCGCCTGGGACGGTTTTGCCAGGCGCCTGGCAGAAAAGGGCTACGTCGCGGTCACCATTTCATATCGGCTCTCTCCGAAACATCAATGGCCGGCGCACTTGTACGACTGCCGCGCGGCAATTCGCTGGTTGCGCGCGCATGCCAAAGCGTATCGTATTCATCCCGGCCGCATCGGCGCCATGGGAACGTCGGCAGGCGGTCATCTGGCGCAGTTTCTAGCGGCAACCAATGGAGTGGCTGAATTTCGGGGTGATCACACGCACTTGGATCAGCCATCGGACATCACCTGCGTTGCCGCCTGGAGCCAGGCGAGTGACTTTACCCGTGAGTTCGGCATCTGGGACCAGGCACCTGACGTTTTTCCCAAGATTCTGGGAGAGAAACTGAGTGTGAAGACGCGGCGCCGCTACGTGCGGGCCAGTCCACTATTCTGGGCGACACCCGCCTGTGCACCGTCGTTGATCATTCACGGGACTGAAGATAAAGAAGTGTTGTTTGCCCAATCGGTGTGGATGTACGAGCGGCTGCGGTCGGCCGAGGTCGATACCCGGCTGGTACCGATTGTGGGAGGTGCCCATTCGTTGCGGGGACCGCACCGCCAACAAGCAGAACAGGCGACACTGGAGTTTTTCAGTCGCTTGCTCAAGCCATCGAACCCGGTAAAGAACTGACAGCGTGTGTCAACAGTAGTGCACGACATGGCTGTCACGAGTGATGAGAATGTGAACATGCAGAGAACCTGGATCCGGTTGTTATCGGTCCTCGTGCTGGGGGTCTTTGGAAACACTACCCCCACGTTGTGGGCGGAGGAGCCGGCACTGAATCTGATCCGTCCGGATCAGTCGACACCGCTTATTTTGTTGGGCGATAAAGAGTCGCCTGCCGAAAAATTTGCCGCCCAGGAATTGAAGCGGTATCTCCAGAAGATCACGGGGCGTGATTTCAAGATTCTTCGCTGGGGTGGTGGTGAACGGAGTCGGATGCCGGCAGATTTGGCGAAACCTGCTGAAGTTTATATTGCGGTGGGACAGAGCGAGCTGACGGCGACGTTGGACACGGCACAGCTGGGTACCGAGCAGTATCTAATCGATGTAACCTCCGAGCGGCTGGCGATTGTGGGTGGACCGGCGCGCCAACGCGGTGTGCTGTACGGTGTTTACGAATTCCTGGAACGTCTGGGGGTCCGCTGGTATCGGCCGGAGCCCTGGGGAGAGCATGTCCCGCGGCGTCAAAGGGTAACGCTGTCGATTGGAACCACAGTCGTCGCGGTGCCCGATTACGAGTATCGCAGTACGCTGGCCGGGGGCTTTCAAAGATACCGCCAGCCGACCCTCGAACAGAGTGACCAGGCGAGTCTCTGGGCGGTCCGCAACCGGCTGAACTTTGATGCCGACGAGGAACCGCGGTTTGGCGGACGGATGGCGCCCGCATTCGACCATATTTATTACCAGTTGATTCCGGTGGAGGACTATTTTGACGCGCACCCCGAGTACTTCTGTTTCTACCAGGGTGCGCGTCGACGAGTGAATCCGGATGGTGGTGTCCGTCCGAGTAACCCCACCGGGCTGCAGCTTTGCTTGAGTAATCCCGATTTGCAGCAGCTGTTTGCCAGCAAGATTATTTCGCGAGCAGAGGGCCGCACTGACCTCGACAGTGTGACGTTTTCGATCTCACCGAATGACGGTTGTCCGTTCTGTGAGTGTGCGCAGTGCCAGGCTCTGGACGATCCTGCTGATCCGGAATCGATGTCCAACCGAGTCTGCGCGTTCAGTAACCGTGTGGCGCGGCTGGTGGCCCGCGCCGTGCCGGAGGCCCGCTTGTCGCTACAGGCCTATTCTGCCTGGACTCGTCCACCCACGATCGTGGAGCGGATCGAACCCAATATTGTCATTCATCTGTGCCTGATTAATCAGTGGGCCGATTACACGAAAACCTGGCACGCGCCGGCACCGAATTGGAATCATGAGACCCGTCAGGTCATTGCCCGTTGGAAGCAGCTCGGGGTTTCCGCGGTCTATACCTATGAGTATTGGTCGGGGTACGGCTGGCAGGGACCCTTGCCACTGGTCCGCACGATGGCGGACCGGATTCGGAATTACCGGGAACTCAATATCCGTGGCATCTATAACGAAAGCCATCCGCATTGGGGACCGCAGGGATTAGAACTCTATATGTGTGCCCGGTTACTGTGGAATCCCGACCTGGACCTCGAACGGGAACTCGCGCTGTACTACCACAATTACTACGGTCCGGCGGCCGCACCGATGAAGGCCTACCACGAGCTGCTTATGCGGGCCTTGGAACAGCATCCCTACCCCGTGCACAGCGGCGGACGCGGAATGCACCTGGTGTTCACACCAAAGCGGGTGGCCGAGTTGGGCCGGCACCTGGAGCGGGCCACCGCGTTCGTGGAGGGCCAGCCGCGTTATCAGCGTCGCCTGGCCGGCGTCCGTGCCGGCTACACGTTCGCCGAGCGTGTCTCTGAGATCCTGCGTCTGAAAAAACAGACGGGAAACGAGATCGAGATGCCCGGCTGGCCAGGTCGCGGGTATTATCTCCGGAGTACGCAGGCCGAACGTCGATACGGGCAACTGGTCGACTGGGTGCGCACGTTCGACAAAGGGGACGCAGTGTTCGACATCGCCCCCGATCCACCTCACCTCTGGTATCTCCAGGAGGACATCCTGGAGAATGCCGTATTCGGATTTCTGGGGCGCGAATCGCTGCTGCTGAAAGATTTCTAAGACGGTGTACTGGAACGGTCGCGCCGCAGAGCTGCTGATATTCAGGGTTCTGCGGCAGGTTCGGTGAACCGGAAGGAATACAGTCTGCTCTGCTGGAACTCCAAGCGGAGCCGCACAGGGGTGCCGGTCAGGGCAGTCAAGTCAGCGCTGCCTTTCCATGCCACTCGGTGCGCGATTTTGTCGCCACTGAGGGGATCGCAGTTCTCGGCGGTGTAACCGGGGAGCGGGCGTCCCTGGGCGTCGAGCAGGCTGGCACGTAGTATACCGTCGGGCTCGATGTCGGCATTTAACTGAAGTTGGGAACCGGTAAAACGGAACACTTTGGTCTGCAGACTACCGGGTACGCGCCCCGCATCGCGCGAACAGAACCCGTCGACGCGCAGGGTGCCGATCCCGATCGACCCGACGATGCCGCGAGGATCGTATCCCGGCTCTCCCGACGGTACCAGAAATCCGGAGCGCCCTGGAATATTCTTGCCCTGGCTACGACCCGAAAAATAGATCCACAGCTTGTCGCCGCGGCGGATCACACCGCCGTTGTGGATGTTGCGCCGCCAACAGTCGAAATCCCCCGCGCGCTTGCTCCAGGGCATCCAAGGGACACGCTCTGGATCAATGGTCCAAGTGGTTCCATTGTGACTCCAGGCCAGGTAGGAAACCCAGCGGTTCGTGGTGCCGCGGCCGTAGAACTCGGGCACGCCGATTTGCATCCCGGCGTAATTCATCACAGGGAAGCTGTAGATGTCCGTCGATTCGGTGGGTGGTAGTCGGTCCCGAGGCGCGAAGTCGACACGCGTCCGAACGAAATCACGGTTCGGTTTACCGAACTGCTGGTACTCGTAAAACGATGCGGCGGGTCTGGAGACCGTGATCCACTTGTCGCGGAACGGGTCCCAGTGGAAGGTGTTGCGATCACCGGTGCGGGCGACGATTTGAGGAATGTGGGTCCAGTGGATTCCATCGGGTGAATGCGCATGGTAAATCCCCGTACCGGTTGGCAGGCGGTGCCAGTAGCTCATCTTGTAACGCCGCTGCGGGTCGGGGTCGCGAACGTCCTTGACGATCGTCGGTGAGTCCATTCCGTCGGCGCTGACCGGTAGATTAAAGACAATATTGTTTTTCGGATAGGTTTGCGGTGGTCCGTCGGGGTCCGTGGGATTTTGTCGCTGGAATGGGCAGTGCGTAAACTGGGGACGTTCCCACTTGAGGCCGTCGACTGACGTGGCGTAGCAGACGGGCGTTTTATAGCCCGGCAGAGCGCCACCCGCCTCATTTCCCCAGGTCATGTACCACATTTTGAATCGCTGGTCCTCCTCATCGAATAGCACGGTTCCCCACAGCAGGACCGCCGCGTATTCCCAGGGGTGTTTCCAGGTGAATACGGGGTTGGCCGAGTGCATCACCGGCTGGTGTAGTGTGCGGGTCAGGTTGCGATAGGTTTCCACCAGGTGGTTGTCGAATAGCAATTGTGGGTGCTCGGTTAACACACGTGGTTTTTCCTTCAGCGGTATTCCCCCTTGAAACAGTTTCCAACGTAAACGGCCAATCCGCTGCGGGCCCGTGCGGAATTCCAGACTGAGCGTTGCCATTTGTTCACGGGGTTCAAACTCGCCTGGCAGCTCCGCCACCTGCTTGCCATTGACACTCAAGTGGAAACTGAACGAACGGTCCGCGTTGGTCTGCCACTGGATGCGGTAAATGTTCTCTGCCCGGGCGTCGAAGTCGGGCAAGTCAGACAAGTCGATACGGGCATGCGGGATGTCCGGAGTCATGCCGAGGCTCGTGCCCGTAAGCAGCAAGTCAGGGCCTTCTGGCTGGTAGATGGGATGGATCCGCAACCCGCGTCCTTGTGTGACGATTCGCAGGCCATCCGCGGCGTAGTTGTTCTGCGATTCCGTAGCCCACTGAATTTCCACATCGCCGCGCTCGTCGATCGTGCGTGGCCGGTTGCCAAAATCAAGGCCTCGGTAAAATTCGTTCGGCGCTGCGACCACCCATTGCTTCTGGCTGATCGACTGCCGGGCACGACCCCGAGAGACGGGCCAGTGGTTCAGGAGTTGTGCCGCGCGCCATTCACCCCGAGGGGGGGCCGGACTTTCTGCGACAGCCAGGCCGGCGAGTTGCACAAGCAGGAGGCTGATTGCGCTGTGGATTACGTGGTGAGGCATGGGGAGGTTCCTCGGATTTCGAGCGGCAAACGGAAAGGCGGCAGGGCCTGGTAGCAGCGATTTCCAATCGCGGAGAGTGCGATGCTCAACAGACCAACGGCGTAACAGAGGGGCAGGGCGGGTTCACGCCGGCGCGGAGTCGCTTTCCAGTGGGGCATGGGGAGTCAATGTCGGTTGCTGGCACAGCGAGTTGCCTCTCGCTGTGATTTTTGAAGGTTTTTCAGGATGTGTCAATTCGCCGGCAGTGCCCATCCACGAATCCCGCCGCGCTGTCGGTACGCAGTCAGTAGTGGAGGCCAGTGGTTTGTGGTTTTTCCCTGATTACCTCCCTTGGATTGGCCGGCAGCCAGAGGAGGGGAACGTGAATCCTGCTAAGATAAAACGCTGTCGGCCCTGGTGCAGCAGCGGGAACAACCGTTCTTACAGGAAAATGAAAGGGAGTTACGCGAACGCAACTTCTTTTCAGCGAGGGTGAACGATAACAGGCCGCCAGAAGCGGCTGGCCAGATGGTGGCAGAAAACCGATGAAAACGAAAATCCTGATTCTATTGTGTGTACTCGCCGGCAGCCCAGACTGGCTGGCGGCTGAGGACGTAACAACCGCGGCTGAGCCAGACTTTGTCCGTGATGTGCTGCCGATTCTTTCGAATCACTGCTGGAGTTGTCATGGACCGGATGCCGCCAGTCGGCAAGCGGACTTGCGACTGGATCGACGCGCCAACGCGTTGCAAACCCATGGGAGCGTCACACCGATCGTTCCCGGTGATCCCTCAGCCAGTGAAGTGGTCCGCCGTATCCGTGCGACCGCGGACGATGTTGTCATGCCACCGCCTGCCGCACTCAAACCGTTGTCCCGTGCGCAGCAGGATATTCTCCAGCAGTGGATCGCGGCGGGTGCACCCTATGGTCGGCACTGGGCGTTTCGGTCCGTGGTGCGACCACCGTTGCCGGTAGGCTCGCGGTCGAATTGGCCACGCAACGCGGTGGACCGGTTTATTCTTCAGCGACAGCAGGCAGCAGGCTTGTCTCCTGCCTCTGCCGCGTCCCGTTCGACCTGGCTGCGACGCGTGACACTTGATCTCACTGGTTTGCCGCCCACCTTGGCGGAACTCGATGCGCTCCTGGCCGATGACCGCCCGGACGCGGAGAGCCGTGTGGTCGACCGGTTACTGAAATCTGCTGCTCATGCTGAGCGGATGGCGCTGCATTGGCTCGATGCCGCACGCTATGCCGATACAAACGGATACAACAATGATGAAACGCGTACGATGTGGCCCTGGCGAGACTGGGTGATTGATGCCTTTCAGACAGGGATGTCCTACGACCAGTTTGTCACGGAGCAACTGGCGGGCGATTTGCTCCCAGGCTCCACGCTCAGTCAGCGGGTGGCGACGGGATTCAATCGCAATCACGTATTGACTACGGAAGGGGGCGTCATTCCCGCTGAATACCAGGCAGAGTATGTCGCGGACCGGGTGCATACGGCCGCGACCGTTTTTATGGGCATCTCCTTGCAGTGTGCCCGCTGTCACGACCATAAGTTCGATCCTTTCACGCAGCGTGACTTCTATCGATTCGGCGCGCTGTTCAATAACATTCCGGATAAGCTGGCCAGCTACGGTGCGGTGCGCATGGCCGAACCTGTACTGAAAGTGCCGTCGCGGGTACAGCAGTGGCAGTTGGCGCAGCTCGCTTTGCGCCAAGAGCAGTTGAGTGCCGGACTGGAGAAGCGGCTCACCACGCTCGATCAGGAGATGGTGGCGTGGGAGGCGGGACTCACACCTGCCGACGTGCAGCGGCTCGGAGGATTTGGCCTGACGGCCCACTTTCGATTGGATGAGGTGGCAGATGCCCACACGCCGAACGCGGTAGATGCCGATCGCGGCGGTACCGTCGTGGGGCCGCTCGAGCTGGTGGAGGGTGTGGCAGGCCAGGCATTACGACTGGCAGGAAGCACCTATGTCGACAGTAAGGAGACAGGGAAGTTTGACAGCGCGGACCGTTTTTCGCTGTCTGCCTGGTTTCGTCCGGCAGCGGCGTCCGCCGGCGCAGTGTTGTCGAAAATGGACGACGCCAATGCGTTTCGTGGATACGACTTGCTGGTCATTGACGGCAAAGTGGAATGTCACTTTGTCCATCATTGGCCTGACAACGCATTCAAGGTGGTGACCCGAGAGCGGGTTGCCTTGAACGAATGGCATCATGTTGCGCTGACCTACGACGGCACCCGGCAAGCCAGTGGTTTGCAGCTGTTCATCGATGGGCAGTTGCAGCAGGTTGAAATTGCCAATAACAATCGGCTGGCGGG
>PBOG01000081.1 GCA_002724245.1 Planctomycetaceae bacterium | reverse complement strand
TGTCGGCCGCGTTCGTACTAACCGCGCCGAGGAAGATGGTCGATAGCCAGCACACCGCGGCGATTCGAACACTGGAGTAACGAGGCATTGGTTAACAATGGTTAGTGGTCGGTGCGACAACTATTGATGGCAACTCAAACTGAAGAGGTGAGATCTGGCCACGCCTTGGTGGAATTAGTGTCTCGTGATTTTAGGCCTTCCTCGCGACCAGACCAAACGTGTACCCGATGTGCATTTGGCCCTGGTGGTCACCGTGTTGCCAGCCGATGACGGCAATCGACATGTTTTGGCGCACGTTTTACTCCCAATATACTGCGTCGGGTTGATCGGGCTGCGGGAATCGCTGAGGCTATTTCAGTCCGTACAAAGTGCTTGCTCTCGAGAACGGGCCGAATGGCGAATAACTGACGGTTTGCCTGAACAAATAACTACCTTCCGGGGCGCATCAGGACAGGTGCCGGAACCCGAGTTTTCCCCTTCGAGTACCAGATATGAAAACACCGTTGAATCGCCGTCACTTCCTCCGCGGGGCTGGAACTTTCATCGCGCTGCCTGCCTTGGAAGCCATCGGTTTCCGTCGGTTCGCCTCCGCGGCTTCCAAGGCCCCCGCGAATCCACCCAAGCGGACCGTTTTCCTTGGTATTGGGTTTGGGGTAACGCAGGAAACCTGGTTTCCTGACACCGAGGATACTGGTGCGGAGTACAAGCTCCCTCAAGGCCTCACACCTCTGGCACGACACAAAAAAGATTTCACCGTCGTGCAAGGTTGCTCGAACCAGTTCAGTAACGAAGCTCACTGGGGCAGCACTTTTTGGCTGACTGGGGCAAATCGTTTCGCCGTTGCGGGACAGAACATGTCCAACAGTATCTCTGCCGATCAGGTAGCGGCCCAACAGCTTGGCCAGGACACACGTTATGCATCGCTCCAGCTCAACAGCAGCGATGGCAGTGCCTCCGGTCACGGCCCAGGACTGTCATTGGCCTGGGACGGGCGTGGCAAGCCGGTCGCGGGGGACGACAATCCGGTTCAGGTATTTCACAAGATGTTCTCTGCCGACGACTTGCCGCTGGAACAACGCCAGGCTGCCATCGCTGAAAAACGCAGTGTGTTGGATGCCGTTCTTACCGAAGCCAGACGGGTGCAGCGTGGTTTGACGAGCACGGACAAGGACAAGCTTCGTGAGTATTTCCAGGGCATCCGCGATATCGAGATGCGGTTGAGCAAAGATGAGGCCTGGCTCGAAATCCCCAAGGACAAGGCGCCCATCGACGAACCAAAACCGGGCTTGAAAGGCCGCGAAGAAATCAAGGTGATGTACGATCTGATTGTCGCGGCCCTGCAGACGGACAGCACCCGGGTCATGACTTACCGCATGCCAGGCCTGTCGCTGCTCAGGAGTATGAATGTCACTCTGAGTGCTCACAACGTGAGCCACTATTCCCCGGGTGAACGCATGCAGGCGTCCCAGGCTCGCGATAAGGTTCACAGCGAACTGTTGGCCGGATTGATTGACAAGCTCAAGGCGACGAAAGAAGCGGATGGATCGAGCCTGTTCGATCATGTCGCGCTGGCGTTCGGATCCAACATCAGCTCCATCCATTATCTCACAAATTGCCCGACGGTTCTCACCGGAGGTGGTGCGAACCTGAAACTTGGGCAGCACCTCGTTCTGCCCAAGGGCACCCCACTCTCCAACGTGTGGCTGACGATGCTGCAGGGGATGGGACTCAATGCCGAACGCCATGGTGATAGCACCGGCGTCGTGAAGGAGCTGCAGGCGTGATGAGCATGACAGAGGAGACAAGCACGACGCGTGTTCGCATCAATGAAGAGCTCCGCCCGATGGAAGTGAAATAGCCGTGAAAGAATCCGGTATGGACGTCATGAAACAGCATGTGCTTTGTGCAGCCCTCCTGGCAGTCTACCTGGCGGGCGCCTCTCATGTTGCCGCGGCGCCACGCCCTAACATCATCGTTTTCCTCGTCGACGACTACGACAAGCCAGAGACCAGCGTCTACGGCGGCAAGGTGCTTACCCCCAACCTCGACCGGTTGGCGCGGGAGGGTATGCGCTTCGACAACGCCTTCGTCACGAGTACGGTTTGCACGCCGTCCCGATACACATTCCTCACCGGCCGATGCGCCAGTTCGTCCTATCACCACGCCTTCACCGAACTATTCCCGAAGGGCGCGCAGACCTCGCCCGGGTTTAACGTCGCGTTGGAAAAAGACAACATGAACGTCGGGGCCGTCCTCGCGAAGAACGGCTACGCGACGGGGTTTGTTGGCAAATACCACGTAGGCGCGGGCGGGAAGGATCCAGAGCGGCTGAAAAAGCTCGGCCTACACGACATCCGTAAGAACGTGCCTTACTCCAAAGCGGTCAATCGGAAGCAGAACGAGAACGAGAAGCGGCACCGCGAGCTTATCAAGGAACGCGGCTTCACCTGGGCCAAGCACATCTACTGGGACAACACCAAAAAACCGTTCCAAATGCACAACCCCGAGTGGACGATCGAAGCGGCCGTCGAGTTCATCGAGTTGCATAAGGATCAGCCGTTCTACCTCCACTACGCGACGACCCTGTTGCACGGCCCGAACAGGAGCTGGCACAAATCCCTGGACCACCCCCGCGTGACCGGCGAGGGGCTAGTCGCACGCGACCCGTCGATTAGCACCCGCAAGACTGTCATGCAACGCATCCAGAAGGCGGGGCTGACCGAGAACGAAGCGGGCTACCTGTGGATGGACGACACGCTGGGCGTGATCCTGGACAAGCTCGATGAGTTGAAGATCGCTGAGAACACCGTGGTTGTGTTCATTGCCGACCACGGCTCGAACAACAAAGGGTCACTGCAGAAGTTCCGGGGCACGGAGGTGCCATGCCTGATGCGCTGGCCGGCCGGCATGAGGGCGGGCGTGGTTTGCGATCAGCTGATCCAGAACACGGATTTCGTGCCGACCTGGTTCGAACTGGCGGGTGCGGAAGTGCCCAAGGGATACCGCCACGATGGCGTGAGTCTGACCCCGTTGTTCAAGTCGCCTCAGAAGGCCGTCCGCGACCATGTCTATTGCGAGATGGGCGCCGCGCGTGCCGTGATGACCAGGGACCACGCCTACATCACGCTGCGATATACACAGGAGCAACTCGCCGCCATCCGTGCCGGCGACAAGCGCACGATCAAGTCGGTCCTCGGCCTCAGCGGTGGCGTCTCACGCTCGTGGAATAAACACCCCGACGCGATCAGTGCCGATCAACTCTACGATCTGCGCAAGGACCCCGAAGCCCAGGACAACCTGGCAGGAAGTCCAAAGCACAGGGCAACGCTTCAAGACATGCGTGCCAAGCTCACAGCGTCACTCAAGCAGTTCCCAGACCGGCCCTATGGCGAGTTCGTCCCGGGCGGTAACGCGGCGTCGGCCGAGGGAACGGGCGATGTGTTTCGACGGCTCCGCAAAGTCGTGATGGAGGACAAGGGCGGCAGGAAGCGGCGGAAGACGTCACCCAAGTCTGATTCGTTTGATGCGCCGTCGCGCAAGCAGCGGCGTGAGAAACGCAAGCTCGACAGAAAGAAGAAATAGATCGCCATGAAAGAGGAAATCTCACTAACACCGGGGGAATCATGAAAAGACGTACCTTCCTCAAAGGAGCCGGGGTTGCCTTGCTCCTCCCCCGCATGGAGAGCCTGGGGGAGGTTGCCGAGGCGGATTCGCCGCGCCGCCTGCTCACGATCGTCAATCACCTCAGCTTTTATCAGCCCGAGTTGATTCCGCGGACGGACGGCGCATTCGAGAAGGCGCCGCCCTTGCTGGACGAGTTGTCCGATCACTTTGAGCATCTGAAGGTTTTCAGTGGGCTGGACAACCCGGCTGTGCAGAACGGTTTCGGGCACACGCCTTGCGTGGGCATTCTCTCCGGTTACTTCAACAAGCTGCACCGCAAGAACCGGCTATCGATTGATCAGGCGGTCGCAGATCTGATTGGGGGCGATACGCGTTTCAAGTCGCTGGTCTTTCAGGCAGGTGAGAACCTGAACTTTTCCCAGATCTCCTGGGACAAGCACGGATTGCCGGTTAAACAGATCGACTCCCCCCGCAGGGTTTTCAATCTGCTGTTCCAGGTCGACGAAGACGAGAAGACGCAACAGCAGGTACTCGCCGAAGATCGCAGCATTCTCGACGCGGTCCTTGCCCAGGCCAGGTCGATGGAGAAGCGTCTCAATGCCACCGACCGGGCGAAAATGGACGAGTATCTCACCTCAGTCCGCGAAGTGGAGCAGACCGTGAAGCGTCGCGCCTTCTGGGCCGACCGCTCCAAACCGAAAGTGGATTATGAACTCGACGACTTCGACCGCAAGTCGGTGGACGACTACGTAGGCACCTTGCTGGATCTTGCCGTGCTGGCCCTGGAAACCGATTCGACGCGTGCGGTCACGGTGCAGATTCCATTCTGGGAAGGCTTCAAGGAGCCGGACCTCAGCGGTAACTACCACGACCTTTCCCACCACGGCCAGAAGCCGGAGAAGATCGAGAAGCTGCTCATGCTGGAGCACGCCATCCTCAAGCGGATCAACAATTCTCTCAACACGATGAAGCAACGCACCGCCGGAAACAGCTCACTGTTCGATCAGACGACCACGCTGTTGACTGCCTCCATGGGCAGCGCCAATTCCCACAATTTCGACGACCTGCCGGCCCTGGTGTTTGACAGTCGCATGAAGACCGCCGGCCATCGGCAGAAGAAGGACGTACCGATGAGCAATCTGTTCCTCGGGCTGCTCAAACTATTCGGAGCCAAACACGACCGTTTCGGGGAAAGCACCGGAGCCTTCGAGGTGTTGTCATGATGCGGCTGCCTTGGACAATTCTGTTGGTAGGCTTTCTCCTGCCGGCGACACTCCGCGCGGAACCCAAACTGGAACAATTCTTCGCACAAAACTGCGTCAAGTGCCACGGCCCGAAAAAACAAGAGGGCAAGGTGCGGCTCGACAAGCCAGTCGTCGCGTTATTCGCCGATGCGGAGTTGCTGGAGACGATTGCTGCCGTGCTCGAGGCTGGCGAAATGCCGCCGGANGAGGCNCCGCAACCTNAAGCCAAANCCGTCACTGAGGTCGTGCGGATGCTCCAGAAACGCATCCTCGCGCAGCGGCCGGTCAGTCCACTCAGGCGTCTCACTCGCGCTGAGTACACCAACACGATGCATGACCTCTTTGGGGTGGATTTTGATTTCACTGGTTTGCTGCCGCCCGACCATGTGGAGCACGGCTTCGACAAGTTTGGCGAGGCCCACCTGATGTCACCCCACCAGGTAATGGCCTACCTCAAGACAGCGCGCTTCATCGCCGAGCGGGTGTTGCCGGATGCCAAACCCAAAACGAGGACGTGGGAATTCGATGTGCGACATTTTCACGGCAGCAAGAACTTTGCGACCGGCGGGGGTGGGGATTACCGCGATGGGGACGACTATGTTCTCACGGGCTTTCGTCCCTACCGCAGCAATCTGCATTTCTCCATCGATCCGGAGAGCCACGATCAATTTGTCGTTCCCGCCTTCGGAGTGTACCGGCTTGAAGTGAAGGCACATTCGGACAAATCCCGCGAAGGCGAAGTCATCGGGATCAATCTCGGGGACGGCCGTCACCCGACCAGCTTCCGGAACATCCGCCGGGTCCCCATGCCGCATGGCTCGAACGGTTTTACTATCGAGCTCACGCTCAGGGCGGGCGACCATCTGGCCTTCACCTTCGATAGCGCGCGCGTGCCGGGGCGGAGCCTTGCAAAAAAACCGCACAAGGGGCCCACCATGCGGTTCTCCCATATGAAGTTGACCGGCCCGTTGACGGAGCAGTGGCCGACCGCGGCGATGAAGGCCATCCTCCCAAAGCTGAACATTAAGCCGACGGAGCTGGTCGACCACATCGCGTTGTTGCTCACACAGCGGCCACTTGTGGCGGAGGATCGCAAAGCATTTGTGGAGATCGTGCGCAGCCGGCAAGCGTCCGGTGTCTCGATGACCGCCATCGCCCGAAGCGTGTTGATCGCACTGTTGACCTCTCCGCACTTCATCTACAAGGCCGAATCGCCTGAGCTGACCGGTGTGGAACGGGCTCACCGTCTGTCGTATTTCCTCTGGAATTCCGTCCCGGATGCCAGCCTCCTGGATGCGGCCAGGTCCGGCGCCCTGGGAAAGGACCCATCGGCCCAGGTGGAGCGGATGCTTAAGGACGCCAAGGCTGGCCGCTTCATCGACGACTTTTCCCGCCAGTGGTTGCAACTCGACAGGGTGGACGACTTCGGGCCGGACGTCCGTGTATTCAAGAATGTGCGCCGCATGACGGTCGATTCCATGAGACGGGAAGGCGGTGAGTTGTTTCGCCATCTGCTCGAAAATGGTCTGAGTATGGAACACTTCATCGACTCGGATTTCGTCATGGCCAATGACCGTCTGGCCCGCTTCTACGGCTTGCCCGCAGTCAAAGGTGATGCTTTCGTGCCGGTGAAGCTTCCCGACAAAAGCGAACGGGGCGGGCTCGTGGCCCAGGCCGGCTTCCTCAAGCTCACCTCCACCGACTTCGCTACTTCACCGATCCACAGAGGCTCGTGGATTATCAAGAATCTCTACAACGAACGCATCGAACCGCCCGCCGACGTGTTGATCAACGAGCCGGACATCCGTGGTACCACCACCATCCGCGAAGCCATTCTCAAGCATCAACAGCTTGAAAGCTGCTCCCGCTGTCATTCGAAGATCGATCCTCTGGGGTTCGCCCTTGAATACTACGACCCGGTTGGTCGCAAGCGGAGCGAGTATCGCCATGTCGAAGAACTCCCTGTCGAGCGAGAGGGAACCACCTTCACAAAGAAACTCAAATTCACCAGGGTCCCGATCGATGCCGCCATGAAACTTCCCAACGGCCGTGAGGTGCGCGACCTGCCCACGCTCAAGGCCGCTCTGATGGCCGACAGGGAACGCATACTCAAGGGCATTATCGGGAAACTCATCAGCTACGCCCATGGCCGCGAAGTCACCCGGGTCGACCGTCCGCACATCAACGACGTCTTTGAGTCGATTGTTCAAGAGGACTTTTCTCTTCGCGCCGCCATCCACGCCATCGTGGCTCATCCTGCATTCGGACGAAATTAGAGATCTACGGATACATCAATGACCCGCTTCAAATACACGCTCGGCATCGCAGCTCTCTGCCTCTGCTCTCTTGCGCAAGCCGCCCCGCCCGAAGCGCGCCTTCCCGAGAAACATCGGAAGTTCCTCAAGGCACACTGCCTGGAATGCCACAACTTCAAGACGCAAGAGGGAAAGGTCAATCTGGAAGGATTGTCGTTCAAAATCGCAACGATCAAGCAGGCGGAACTTTGGCAAAAAATTCTCAACGCCCTCAACTCTGGTGAGATGCCCCCCGAAGATGAACCTCAACCCGCCAATGTCGTGAAAGCAGATTTCGTCGACGACCTTGCTCAAACGATGGTCACCGCACGCAAGGCCCTGTCGGATTCCGGCGGCAAGATCACCATGCGTCGGCTCAACCGGCGGGAGTATCGAAACACGATTCAGTATCTGCTCGGAGTGAATATCAACGTCGAGTCTCTGCCTGCCGACGGTGGCGGCGGGACGTTTGATACCACCGGAGCGTCGCTGTTCCTGTCCAGCGACCAGTTCGAGCAGTATCTCAAACTGGGACGCAGCGCCATCGACGAAATGTTCGAGCGGCAGGCGGCGCTGAAACAGAAACCGCGGGTCTTCCGGGTCGAGCCGGAGACGACGGTCAACGTCGCGAGTCGTAAGAGCATGCGGCGAATGTCGGAAGCTAACGACCGATTCATGCGCTGGAAAGCGGGTGTCGACAAAGCCGCGGCCGCTTCAGAGAACAAGAAGATTGTCGCCAAAATTCTCAAGGAGAACCCGAAGTTTGATCTGTCCGCCTGGCCGTCGGCATCCGCTTTTATGTTTTACCGCCATGCCCACAAATTGATCGGGGCACCCGATCCAAAGAAGTTTGGGTTTCGGGATGACAACGACGCGACCTTTTCCTTCCAGGGCGGCTATTCCCGAAAATACGCTTACCTGAAGCACTACGCCGAGCTTCCGCACAGCGATCGAGGCACTTATCTGAAGCTCACCTGGGGAATCCAGCGCATCGACGTCACACCAAAACCGAAGAATCTTCCGCCCGGAACATACAGGATGCGTGTGCGAGCCGGAGTCGTGGAAGGATCCCCGTCGTACCGTCATTTCATCGAGATCGGTCATCCACAGCGGCTGAACCGAGTGCCAGGCGGCTTTGCAGGTTTTCCTATCAGCAGTCACCAGGTCAACGGGACCATTGAACAACCAAGGGTCATTGAAACGCGAGTGGAGGTCGGCCTTCACTCGCAACGGGAATTTGGCATCCAGGAGCGGCAACCGACGAACGGGAAAAGCCTGCGCGACGCTTTCAATCGAGGCAAACGTGACAACGGATACGGCATTCCTCCCGCAATCTGGATCGATTGGATTGAGTTGGAAGGGCCGCTTCCGGAAACCGGAGTGCCTTCTCCTCTGCAAACGATTCTCAGCAGGTATCCTGGCAACACCTCCGTTTCCGATGCGGAACGTGCTCGAGCAGTTCTCACGGAGTTTGCGCACGCTGCCCTTCGCCGAGTGAAACCCGACACAGCGTTCATCGACAAGCTCCTTGCGATCTTTGAGGAACGTCGCAAAGCCGGCGAGACCTTCGAGGTGGCGATTGGTACGCCACTCAGCATCATTCTTGCCTCGCCTGGGTTCCTCTATCTCAACGAACCCGGTGACGAAGCCGAGCGACGCCAGCTCAATGACCGCGAACTCGCCGTGCGTCTGGCCTACTTCCTCTGGAGTGCTCCGCCGGATCAGCAACTGCTGGATCTGGCAGAACGAAACCAGTTGCAGCAACCGGATGTTCTCCGCGAGCAGGTGGTTCGGCTGATCGCTGATTCACGGTCGGATGAGTTCGTCTCCGGATTTGTTCACCAATGGCTGGACATGGAGCGTCTCGACTTCTTTCAGTTTGACGTTACCCTGCATCGCGAGTTCGATGAAAACACCCGCGCCGCTGCTCGGCAAGAAGTTTATCGATCGTTCGCTCACCTAATGCGTGATCACGAAGCAGGTCGGCTTGGCAAGCTCCTCAAGAGCGACTACGTCTTCATCAACGGATTACTCGCCAACTACTACGGCATTGACGGCGTCACAGGCGACCAGTTCCGCAAAGTCACTTTGCCCGCCGACTCGCCTCGCGGCGGTTTGCTTGGGATGGCCGCCATCCACGCGATGGGCAGTGATGGAGTTAGGAGCAGCCCGGTGGAACGCGGAGCTTGGGTTCTGCGCCATCTCTTGAACGATCCGCCGCCACCAGCGCCGCCCAACGTTCCACAAATCTCACGTCTGGAAGGTCAGATCCTCACCACGCGAGAGCGACTCCTGGCACACCAGGAAGAAGCCCAGTGCGCGAGCTGTCACCGCAAGATCGACCAGATCGGCTTCGGCCTGGAAAACTTCAACGCCGCCGGAAAGTGGCGCACCACAGACAGCTACAGATTGACGAACAAGAGAGGAAGAAGAATAGGGAAAGGAAAGACCTGGAAGATCGACGCCTCGGGCGCATTCCACAAAGGCCCAGCGTTCAGCGACTACCACGAGCTGCGCACCCTGATCGCGGCACGGCAAGACGACTTCGCGCGAGGCTTCACCGAAGCGCTGATCGAGTATGCGTTGGGTCGCTCCTTCGGGTTTACCGACGAGGACCTGGCGGTGAAAATGCTCGCTTCCACCAAGAAAAAGCAGTACACCGTCAGTGAGTTCGTTCAGGCCCTGGTCAGTTCCAAGGAGTTCAGGAGAAAGTAGAAACCTCGGATCGCCCCATTGCAGAAAGCACACGCCCGCTGGACCTTTGTGTCCCGTTATCACACGACCGCCCGAAACGATGCCCAAACCGAGTCCGGTGCTGACGTCAAGTACCGCAAAATCTGCCAACTTCTGGATGTCTCCGTAGTGACGTTCTGCAGCGCAAAGTGCGTGTGCCTCCTGCAATATCACGCATTCGCGTCAAACTATCGCGATGCACTTCGCCATCGATACCCGCCGAAACTCAACGGCACTCACTCGCATCGAGCACGGGTCTCAAAACCTGCGCCATTTGTGTTGCTAGTCGCAGGCGTTTTGCCGGAAGTCCTATCACGTTGTCTTTGCATTCGAATTCCTCGACGAAATTTCCCTGCATCAGCGCCGCGACGGCTATGGAATCGGTTGAAGCACTCGAATCACTGAACGATTGCTCATGTGACGAAGCAAATTCGGGTTGCCTGCAGATGGGACAGACACGTTCGGAGGCACTCAATTAAGAGTTGTTTTGGGGTGGGAGACATGGCCGGACATTCCGTTACGATCATCGGCCTTTCGTAAACGGCATTTACATAAGATCGTTTAGGGATTGGCAATAGGCGGGTCAAAACCGCGATGGCGAGAACGGTGCGGCGTCGATGTGTGTTTTGTCCCCGGTTGCGATTTCGGCTATCAATCTGCCGGTCGACGGCGCGAGACTCAAGCCCAGCATATTATGGCCGGTCGCGAGGAAGGCGTTTGTGAGCCGCGGCGTGGCACCGATGATTGGCAGGCTGTCCCATGTCATCGGCCGCCAGCCGAACCAAGTTTCCTGGGCTTCGCCATCCACCGAAGCCATGAGGTACGGACGAGCGGAATCCCTGAGCAATTGAATTCGGTGCGACGGGATCGATTTGTCGTAACCGGTGAACTCCATCATCGAGCCGAGTCGGAATCCGTCTTCAAATGGAGAGACCCCGACTTTGTGCTCCGGGAACAAGATCGGATGGCGGGGACAAGACTCTGGGCGAAACATGGTAATGGAATAGCCTTTGCCCGGTTGAATGGGGACGCGGCATTGAAGTTCCGATGACCAGCGCGCGGTCCACGCGCCCATCGC
>PBOG01000080.1 GCA_002724245.1 Planctomycetaceae bacterium | reverse complement strand
GGTTCCGGTGTTGAGCACCAGTGCCGTGCTGTCGAGTGTTCCGAGGTTGACGTCCCATCGCGAGAGTGCGAAGTCGGCTGAACCGCTGATGGTGATGGGTCCGGCGGTCAGGGCAATGTTCGTGACGGAACCGGAAAAAGAACGGGTGGTCGTCTTGCTGAGAATTGGCAGAGATGTTTGCGTTGGAAGGTCTTGCCCCGGGTCAACCAGATCGGCAAAGACACCATTCCCATCCAGGTCAAGAGCGAGTGACCAATCCAATGCAGCGATGGCGTCGCCGTTGTCGGTTGCCCGGTTCAATTGGACGTTGAAATCTGAAAGGCTTGCCGATGCGCCAAAACCGAGTGAACCGGCGGTTACCGCGGCAGTCAGTCCATCGGTCCGCAATGCCTGGTAGGAACGTGATCCGGAAGTGACGACTGCAAGTGCCAGGGAACCGGCGGTGATTGAGAGATTGACGCTGTTGGGACCCTCTGGCGGCATGGTTGCTACGAGAGTCGGATTGGACAACGCAAACGTTTGTAGGTCCGCAGATTCGATGTCCACACCGAGACTGGTCAGGGAACCATCTCCGTCTACATCAACGTCGATTTTTCGTCGCGAAAAACTGAAATCGGCAGAACCGGCCAGGAGGTTTCCAAGCGAGAAACTCAATTGGCCGGAGACCGTCATTTCGGAAGACGGGTACGTCAACTGCACGGGCGTCGTTCCGCCTGTGGAGATCGTGAGACTTCCGTCGGCGCCGTCCCCGTCAAGGTCCAGACTTGGGAAGTCAACAGACGTTCCATCTGACGCCGTTGAATTGAAATCAACTGACACCGCGTTGCCGGCGGCGTCGACTTCAAACCCGTTGGCAGTGTCAAAAGCCGAGAATGTTACGGTTCCAATTCCGCTCAGAGCACTCCAACTTCTTGTGTCAGAAACGTCCAACGGTGACAGGAGGGCGAGCCCAAATCGGGTCATATCGATGGAGAAGCCATCACCACCAGGTTGGCCGACAAACGCCGTCAGGTCTTCACCGCCAACAGTCAGCAGTGAGACGTTGTTGATAGTTTCTCCGGAATCCAATTCGATCGTTGCCACGTCACGGCGGGTGAAGTCAAGGGGTCCAGCCAGCGAGATGAAATCACCCAGGACGATCGAAGAGTCACCACCGAGGTCTTCAATTTCCCCGGTCAGGCCACCGTCTTCGAGGATCGTGAATACATCCTGGGATTCGGCTCCTTCGACAGTTTCAATCTGTGAAAAAGCGATATCACGGCCGAAAGTGGTCAATGTCCCCGCGTTTGTTTCGGAAATGGTCCACACATTGGACGTATCGGGTCCGGTCAGTTGGTCGTTTCCGTCACCGCCATTTATGGCTAGGGTGCCGACAAACGTGGGGTCAAAACTCTCGATGATGATGGTGTCGTCACCACTTCCGGCATTAATCGTCAATGAACCTGCCGGGCTAGGAAAAGTGATGCTTTCGAAACCGTTGGTGCCGTTGCTGTCGATAGTCAGGAAACCATCCGTCGGATCCGTGTCGATAACCCGGATTTGCTGTCCGGTTCCGGTTGTGTCATCAAAAATGCGATCGACGATCACCGAGTTGTCGGTAATTGGTTCGAGACCCGTGTAACGGATTTCTGCATGATCCAGAGTGATGACACCTGAATCGGGCCCGGTCGCCACATAGGTTGCTGTAGCAAACCGACCGTTTTCAATGACCAGACTGTCGAACCCGGCGTCTCCACCATGGAAGCCAACCGAAATACTCGATGGGAATTCGGGGTAGACGACAGTCAACGTGTCGTCCAACGCGTCAACGCCGAAAATGTCGACGGCTGCGAGGTTGTGTGCGGGAAGCCGAGCGACTTCGTTGCCAGGTGCTTCGAAGTCATTGAGAACGATCTCGTCATCAGATAGATGGAGAACGTAATGGCCGGGACGCGTCAAACTGATTTGGGCTGCACCAGAGTGCGTTTCGGTAACTGCGATATTTTGTTCGCAGTGATCCGTGGCCGCGGTGAAGCCGTCGGACTCTTCTGAGGAGGCTACCGCGTTCGAGATGCTCTCGGTGTCTGAAACACCGAGGCTCCTGTTTGCGTCGTAAGTGGCATGTTTTTCATTGTTTAGGGCGATGATCGAATCGACCGTGTCGCCGGAAATATCAGGTGGATCGTCAGCCGATAAAAGTGCTAGCTCGGCGGTCTCGGTCAAATGTTGACCGGGGGCGTCGGGGCCAATTTGTCCTTTTGCCGTACTATCAGCCTGACCTCCACCGGTGTGGAGGTTAGTAACAATTGAGTGTGTTTGTGCGCCGTCAGAATGCGTTGAAGAGTCGATTGGCTCGGTCAATTCGTGACTCGATTCAACGGTCTCTGATGTTGGCGACGGAGGTTGGCTGACGTGGTTTGCAACGACCACATCAGAACGCAAGTCGTGCTCTGACTGACTGAACAACTCGTCAATCGCCACACTGGCTAAGTCAACTTCCGCTTCCCTGGGGGAGGACTGTTCGAGGTCGCCACAATCGCTTACGAGAGCCTGAGCAGGATCCTGTTTCAGGTCTGACCATTCAGCCGGGACACCGGAGAGGAGTGTCCTGTCTTCGAGCAGTTCAATCGCTCGACTTGTGCCTGCTCGCTGGCGCCGCCGAAGGCGCCGGGCGAAGAGCCGCGAGAACTTGTCTGGAAGGTTCAACGGACGTGGCACGATTGGTTTTCACGCGGCTTGCGCGCGAACTCGAGCTGTAAAAAAAACAAAAAATATGACAGCGATTAAGAGCGGATTTAGTTGGTAAACCAACCAGAGTTGAAACGGCGATTCTACAGATTGTAGTTTTTACCTTTCAACCAACAACGCGGCAAATTCAGCGTAAAAACGTATCAAAACTGGTTGAAATCACGTGAATTACGTTCCTGTTGGAGGTGTTAAAATTACGGAATGGCGCTGTAAAAACTCAACGAGGTCAAGTCGATCACTTAGCCTGAAGTGGAGCGAAGAGCGGACAAAAATTCCGGCTTGGAATCGGTTTCAACTGCGGGCGGTTTGTGTGAAAGCCTTGTCGGAATCCGACAGAGAATTGCCCATCCCGCGCAAATAAAATTACGTTGATTGCTGAAGGGAAAATGCGGTCGAGGTAATTGGCAGAAAACCGAATTTAGTCTGAGCAGTCATACAATTTTGACGACTGGCCTAAAAGTCGTCCAGTTACATTACGAATCGTTAAGTCAAGTTACAGCAATGAGTTGTGACATGTGCTCTCATTTAGAAGGTTGACGGCATTTTTTACCGATGTAATATGAGGAAGCGACTTCTGAGATTGTCACGAAAATCGTAAAGGGGGCGATTGGATTCGACTGGGTCACCATAGGTTGAGGTGGCGTGCCGTGGTTGATCAGCTGGCCACGTAAAAAGCTGATCGCACTATAACTGCCAACAAGCAGTTTGCTTTGGCTGCGTAAACGCAGCTCCGGCCGATGGATCCCCGCCTGAGGAGCCTGAAGGTCGGTCAAAAATCAGGCTGGTACCAGGTCAGCCGACCACTACGCCTGGTACGAGACACCGTGGTGGACTGGCTGCTGGACGTGTCTTGTCCGTGGAACCGTCGGCAGTGAGAACAATCAACGGAATACGCACGTAGAGGCTTCTTCTGAGGGATTACGNGATTGGACCCGCGGGTTCGATTCCCGCCGNCTCCANTTTTCCCCGTCCGTGCCATCGATNGCCACGGGGGGACAAACGGCGTCTAAACCCCTGTCACCGCAGGGGTTTTCGTCGTTAACGGTAGCCAGTTCCATGGTCACCCTGTTGCCAGCCGATGGCGGCAAATGACAAGGGGCGCCGCAGGTTTTACTCCCAATATACTCCCAGGATTCTGTGTCGGGCCGATCGGCCTGCGGGGTCCGGGGTGCGGGAATCGCCGCAACCGCTCTAGCCTGATCGTCCAAGCCGATGTGGGTGTACCGCATCGTCATGCGGATATCGCCGTGGTGAGCTAGTTCATCGTGGAAGTTCCTGGCCGCATGTCTCTTTTCATGGGCCAAGACGGCCCGGGCGGACGCCCTGGCGGCCAAGAATGACCAGGCGGCTCAGGCAGCACAGGACGAGATGGACGCGTTGATCCTGTTCCGGTCGGACATGCAGACATATCTCAGGGCGTACACGTTCCTGTCGCAGATCTTCGACTATGGCAACACGGATTTCGAGAAACGATCGATCTTCTACCGGGCCCTGGTGCGACTGCTGAAGTTCGGTCGCGAGCGGGAAGGGGTGGATCTTTCGGAGGTGAAGCTCACCCACCACAGCGTGCGAAACCGGGGTCAGCAGAATCTCAGGCTTTCCGACGAGGATGCTCCGAAACTGGATCCACTCACCGACGCCGGGAGTGGCCAGGTGCATGAGAAGGAAAAGGCACGCCTCAGCGAGATCATCGCCCGGGTCAACGACCTGTTCGAGGGGGAACTGACCGACAACGACAAGTTGCTGTATGTCGACAGGGTCATCAAGGAGAAGCTGCTCGAGTCAGAGATCCTGGTCAAGCAGGCCAGCAGCAACACCAAGGAGCAGTTTGCCGGATCACCCGATCTCGTGCCGGAGTTGGTGAGTGCGGCCATGGATGCACTCGACGCTCACACGGCCATGAGCACCCAGGCCCTGGAATCGAAATCCGTTCAACGTGAGATGGTCAACATCCTGCTGACCTATTCGCGTCTCTACGAGGATCTCAGGGAGCGGGCCTCGGCGGTCTGATCACAGCACAGGCAACGGAGAGGGCGGATGTTGTTATCGATAACAGAAGCTGTGAGTGCTGGCAGGAGGTCATTGTGTCTTGGCGTTTGCACATTGAAGCAATTACTCGCTCCGCAATAACTCTCGTAGTTCTTCGATTTCACGACACTCACCGTCCGCGTGAATCATCCGGTGGCAGTTGGCACAGACCTTTGCGAGATCAGAAATGCGTGTACGGGAACCGTCTTTGAGTGTGCTGATCGGTTTTGTGTGATGTGCCTCGATGTATCCTTCCCCAATCTCGCCATAGCGTTCTGCAAAACTGAACTGACACACATCACAACGCAGTTGCGGATCAGCCTCTCGCCACATGTCCTTGGCTTGTTGGATAAGCGAGGTATTTCGCTCTTGGATTAAGTGCTTTCTCAGTACCAATGCTCCTTCGTCGAAGTCTTCCTCGTAGGGAAACAACGGAGCATCCTTGGGCCGGTCGGCACCTGATTCAGAATGGGCGTGCCAACATATTCCAGCGATTGTCCAGAGAGGTTCACCTGCGGGCCAGGACTGTTGAAATGTCTCGGTTCCACAGATTTTCTGTGCGAATGTCCCAGCCGCAACGATCATCTCGCCGTACGAGGGGCTTTCTGTTTCGAACAGGCGGTAACTCAACTCGTCGGCAAATTCTTTCCATCTCGTCTGTCGGAAATCGACAAATCGCTTTGGGAACGCGGCAGTCAGGAGTGTGCTGGCAAGAAGTCCGGCGCTAGAGGCGTTGAAACCGTCGGTTTTTGGGTCCTGGTAACCAAGCGATCTGCAGTTTTCGACAAAGGTGTCGATATGCTGTGCCGCTTCGTCGTCATCGGAAGGAAGGTGGGCAACTAGACTGACGACGACATCTGCAGAGTCGGGGTTGGAGCAAAACTCTCTGAACCGAATTCTGTCGAACCTCTCGCCCAATGCCCAACACTCACCGCCGGTGCCTTCGACGTCGGACATGTTGATGGGGGATTGTCTGACCGCTTGGCCAAAGGCTGGATAGCATTTGACGCGGTCAGCGATTTCTTCCTTGCCGAGGTGTGGCGACACATCTTCTAACGGAATGGCCCATTCCACGGCCAATCGCCCCAGCCAGTCAGAGAATTCTTCGTTTAGCTTTTCTAGGGAATCGGGCACTAAATTCTCCGGTGATCAGACGGCCTCTTTACGTCCCCCAGTCTCCTCACCCCAGCCCCGGCGTCGGATGGGGTGAAGAATGGGGGGATATCAGTCGTGCTCAATCCACTCTCGATGGCCACAACGATTGCAGTCGTAGTACTGCGAAATCAGTTTCATTCTGTCCCCCTCCCACACCGTCTGGCCTCCAGGACTAGCGATGGGCTTCAGTCGACCAGCATTACATTCCGGACATCGAAATCGAAACCAGCCAATTGCCATTCCTGACGCGGCAAACACAACACCTCCTGCCCATCCAAGAATCGGGTACAGGTCTGATTCAGGAAACACGAGGTTCAAAAAGAGTCCGGACAGACCGGCCAGACAACCGCTGACAACCCCTACGATCAGGACGATGTCCCGTCGCATGTCTCGCCGCTCGCGTTCGATTCTGGACCGTGATTTTGCCATGGGCAATTCTCTCTCCCTGGGAATCGAGTTCTGTCAGCCAGCACCTTCACGTGTCAACAGAAACCGCCTCACCCCAGTCTCCCCACCCCAGCCCCGGCGTTCAACTCACCGGCGGTAACCGACAGATCCGAACCACG
>PBOG01000079.1 GCA_002724245.1 Planctomycetaceae bacterium | reverse complement strand
GCGCCGGCTACCACGACCGGTTTGCGAGCCGTCCACACACAGGCACCGGCCAGCAGGGGTAACGCCGCGTAAACCCAGAGCGCGCCGGTGTAATGGCCCGTTTGGTCCCAGCAGACCGCCAACGGCAACGGACCGATCGCCGCGGTCACGACCGCCGCGGCCATGGCCACGCCGCGGATGGCCCCCTGGTGCGTGCGCCCATAGTAGTTAATCCAGACGGCATTCCCCGCCGTACGGATAATGCCCCCCATTAATCCCAGCAACACACCATACAGGACTGCCCACTCGCGACCCGGCAAAAACAGCAGCAAGAGGATCGCACTGGCCAGGAACAGCATACTTACCGCCAGCAACTGCCGTTCCTTTCCCCGGTCCGTCAGGATCCCCGCGAACACGCCCATCAGGGTCGCCACACCCGCCTGCATCCCCAACAGCAGCAGCGCCCACTGTCGCGGCACGTCGCGGGCTCCCAACAACGATACCTGGTGAAACAACAAACCGGTCCCCACCATCGCTGTCGTGCACCAGACGCCCAGTAATCTCCAGAAACTTGCCTCGCACAAGGCACCCGGCAGCGACAGCGACCTGGCCGGCTGGGAAGCCATCGTTTCTTCCGCCACAGCGGCCTCCGCTGGTTGCGGCGGACTGTCCCACCGCGCATCAGGCAGCAAACCTAGCGGTTCAGGGCGGTCGCGGACCAACAACAATGTGGGCAGGACCAACCCCAGCCACACCATACCCGCCAGCACCAGCCATGCTGACCGCCACCCAAATTGCTCAATCACTGCATCATTGAGGAGGGGAATCACCATCACCGACGCGGCGCCCCCCAAACCGACAATCCCCATCGCCAGGCCGCGTCTGCGTTCAAACCACTCCCCAACCAACCACGTCGACGAGAGCCCCAGGCCTCCTTGTCCGATACAGCGTATCAACGTGAAGCCCACGTAAAGCTCTGCCCCGCTGCTCACACGGGACATGACCACGCAGGCCGTCCCCAGCAGCAATCCTAGTATCGGCAACATCGCCCGCGCACCCCAGCGATCCAGCAAACGACCGATCAGTGGCAGCACCAGCCCACCACAGACACCGGCCAACAAGTAGGCCCCCGAGTACCCTGTCCGATCCACCCCTAAATCCGCCAGCATCGGGTCGATGAACACAGCCACCGAGAAGGACTGTCCGGGTGCCGAAAGAAAGCTACCCGTGGTACCCATCGCCAGCATGATCCAGGCGGGATGCAAACGGTAGCGGCGGCGGGCCGGCTCGGATAGGCGCTGTCCAGCGTGGTCGAATGTGGCCAAGGAGCGTCCGCGACAGGGTAAGCAGACACTCGCTGGAAATCGCCAGCCGTGCCAATAGGGATGAACCGGGAGGTGCCGCAAACGGATTGGTGCAGGACTGCGGCGCACTTCCCGTTGTAGGTGGCACCATGGGATCTGTCCAGCCCGGCGCTGTCGGATCGACCTCGCGAGCACTGCACTCGGTTGAACTCAACGCGGTTGTTAAACCCACCGCCGTTGCCCCGGCACCGCCAAGCCGCGTGGCGCGCTGGTGATCCCACGGCGACCGTGCTATAAAACTCAAACACAACACCTTCTGTAAGGATCACAGCATGAATCTCACTCCCCACGAGCTGCTGGACGCCTACCGGGTCATGAGAACGATCCGGGATTTTGAGGAGCGGGTGCACGACGAGTTTGCCGCGGGTGAAATCCCCGGCTTCGTCCACCTCTATGCCGGTGAAGAGGCCAGCGCTACGGGCATCTGCAGCCACCTCACCGATCGAGACTACATCGCCTCGACTCATCGTGGCCACGGGCACTGCATCGCCAAGGGTGTCGATGTCCACGGGATGATGGCGGAGCTTTTTGGACGCCGGACAGGGCTCTGCGGTGGCAAAGGGGGGTCGATGCACGTCGCCGATCTAGAGCTCGGTATGATGGGTGCCAATGGAATCGTGGGCGGCGGGCCTCCGCTGGTCACAGGTGCGGCCTTGACGGCTAAACGCGCAGGCAAAGGCGATGTCGCCGTCGCCTTTGTCGGCGACGGCGGGTCAAACCAGGGCACGACCCTGGAAAGTCTCAATCTGGCCAAAGTATGGAATCTGCCCGCCATTTTTGTCGTGGAGGACAACGGTTACGCCGAAGCCACCTCGTCGAGTTGGTCCATTGGCGCAGAGAGTAACGCGGCGCGGGCTCGCGGGTTTGGCCTGCCGGCCGAACGCGTCGATGGCCACGACTTTTTTGCCGTCCACGAGGCTGCGCGTGTCGCCATCGAGCGCGCTCGCGAAGGCGGTGGCCCAACCCTGCTGGATGTTCAACTGGACCGCTATTACGGCCATTTCGAGGGCGACGCCCAGACCTATCGCGGTCACGGTGAGGTCCAAACNCTGCGNTCAGACCAGGATTGTCTGGTCCGCTTCGCGCGGCGCGTCCAGGAGGCCGGGTTGGTAACGCCCGCCGAGTTGGAGACCATCGACCANGAAGTNGCCCAACTNGTNGAAGATGCGGTCCAGGCAGCCAAACGCGCTGACAAACCGGCCGCTGAAGAACTCTATACCGACGTCTATGTTAGCTATTGAATCCGGCATCTCTTAATCCGACGGCCCGCTGCTTCCGCTTCCGCACGCCCGCAACAGGAGACCCACGATGGCACGCACCCTAAGTTTTCAACAGGCGATCAATGAAGCGCTTGACCAGGAAATGTCCCGCGACGAATCCGTGATCGTGATGGGCGAAGATGTCGTCGGGGGACAAGGGGCAGATGGGGAAATGGATGCCTGGGGTGGCGTCCTTGGTGTAACGAAGGGCCTCTACGGAAAACACGGTGACCGCGTGATGGATACCCCAATTAGCGAATCCGCCTTCATTGGCGCGGCGATTGGGGCAGCCAGCAGCGGGTCGCGACCTGTCGTGGAACTGATGTTTAATGATTTCCTCGGCGTCTGTTTCGACCAGATCTTCAACCAAGCCGCGAAGTTTCGCTACATGTTTGGCGGTAAGGCAAAGACCCCGGTCGTCATTCGTACAATGATCGGATCCGGATTTCGAGCCGCCGCACAACATTCCCAGTCGCTCTATTCGCTGTTCACGCATATTCCGGGGTTAAAGTGTGTCGTACCTGCCACTCCCTATGACGCCAAAGGGCTCTTGATCGAAGCGATCCGCGACGATGATCCGGTAATTTTCTTCGAGCACAAAAAGCTCTATCCGTTGGAGGGCGAGGTGCCACAGGAACTCTACACGATTCCCTTTGGCGAAGCCGAGGTGGTGCGAGAGGGCGGCGACACAACCATTGTCACCCTGGCCGAAATGGTTCATGAAAGCCTGCAGGCCGCAGAGGCCCTGGCAGCTGATGGCGTCGAGTGCGAAGTCATCGATCTGCGCACCACTTCACCACTCGATCGCGAGACCATCCTGGAAAGCGTTGAAGCCACGGGCCGCGTCGTCGTCGTCGACGAGGCAAACCCCCGTTGCAGCATGGCCACCGACATCGCCGCACTCATCGCACAAGAGGCGTTTGGTGCATTGAAGGCGCCAATCCAAATGGTCACAGCACCGCACACACCGGTCCCCTTTGCGGACAACCTAGAAGATCTCTACAAGCCGAACGCCAGCAAAATCGCCGCCGCAGTCCGCAGCGTCGTGGAGTACCAAGCGTGGGAAACGGCATCCAGAAGCTAATCATGCCCAAATGGGGCCTTTCGATGACCCAGGGGAAAGTCGTCGAATGGCTGGTCGCGGAGGGATCCGTCGTCAGCGCTGGGAATCATTTGGTGGAGGTGGAAACGGATAAGATCGTAGGTGGTGTAGAATCCCCCGCCGCAGGTACGCTCCGCCGTCAAGTGGCGTCGCCAGGCATGGAGCTCCCGGTCGGCAGCCTGCTTGGCGTGTTGGCCGACCCCACCGTCCCAGAGGACGAGATCGACCGATTTATCGAGGCCTTTCTCCCTGACAGCTCGGCGGAAGAACAGGCGGACGATACCCCCCAGGACGACTTTGTCGACGTAGGCGGCCGTCGGTTGCGTTACCTGAAGATGGGCGAGTCCGGATGCCCTGCCATCCTACTCCATGGTTTCACCGGCAACCTTGACAACTGGCTTTTTAACCACGCCACGCTGGCCCAGGACCGTTCCGTTTACGCGCTTGATTTGCCCGGCCACGGCCAGTCTTCCAAGGACGTCGGCGAGGGCACGGTCCCAGCGCTTGCCACCATGGTACTTGCCTGGATGGACCAACTCGAGCTGCGTCAGGCACACCTAATTGGACACTCGCTCGGTGGCTCCATCGCGCTGCAGTGCGCGCTCCAGGCCGCGCCGCGTGTCCGCAGTTGCACGCTGCTCGCACCCGCGGGATTGGGTCGCGAAATTAACGCGGAATACCTGCGAGGTATCGTCGAGGCCGGACGCCGCAAGGAGTTGAAACACCACCTCCAGCAGCTGTATGCGGACCCCGATCGCGTAACCCGGCAAATGACGGATGATGTGCTGCGTTACAAACGGCTGGATGGCGTCCCGACCGCACTCGGCTTGTTACGGGACGGCCTGCTGGTGAACGAAGAGCAAGCGCACGTCAGCCGCGACCGTCTGACCGTGCTCGAAGCACCCGCCCTGGTGCTCTGGGGTGAGCAGGACGCGATCGTTCCGGCAGCCCACTCGCACGACCTGCCAGACCATTTTGAAGTCGAGCGTTATGCCGATTGCGGCCATATGGTGCAAATGGAGATGGCCAGCAGCGTTAACCGGCGAGTGACCGATTTCCTGGCCAGGATCGATGCCCTGGAATGACCGGCCAACGAGCATGGCGATGCCACCTCGCCAGTTTACCGAGGCCTCATCCGATCAACTCGGGCACCACGCGTCCGCCGCCAACCAGGGGAACCGCGCGCCCGGATCCAGACACCAGTTCCTGTCGCACATCCACTCCCAGGAGGTGGTAGGCCGTACACAAAATGTCCTTCGGATCAATTGGCCTATCCACCACATCGCCGGCGTGAGCGTCTGTTCTGCCAATCACCTGGCCGCGTGGCACACCTGCCCCGGCCACTAACTGCGAGTAGGCACGCGACCAGTGATCCCGTCCCGGAGCACCTGCACTGGTCGCGTAGAATTTCGGCGTCCGGCCATGTTCGCTCAGGCAAAGCACCAGCGTATCCTCGAGCAAGCCACGCCGTTCCATGTCCGCCAGCAAGGTCCCGAAGGCCTGATCAAATCCGGGCAACAGGTATCCTTTCATGCGGCGATGG
>PBOG01000078.1 GCA_002724245.1 Planctomycetaceae bacterium | reverse complement strand
TAGACAGTGGTTTTCTTAGACAGTGGTTTTCTTAGACAGTGGTTTTCTTAGACAGTGGCTTTCTTAGACAGTGGCTTTCTTAGACAGTGGCTTTCTTAGACAGTGGCTTTCATTGAGGGCTCCGCGCGTCTCGGTTTGTCGCCCATGTCCAGTGTCGGTCGCTGGTGGGTTGGACCGTTGACGTGGGAAAGCCGCAGCTCGAGACCAGTTCGCGGATTTCATTCAGACTTAGTGCAGCGCGTAATGAATCCTCAAACATCTGCTGTGCATGCCCCCCTTCTCTACCCGCGTAGGTCTCTACCAGATTTATCAGTGTGTCGTTGTCGGTGGGACGGAGCAGGTCGCGAAAAAACAGGAATCCTGCTGGCTCGGTTACCCGGATCGCTTCCCCTAGCACTACCGATGGGTCGGGAATGTGGTGGACAATGCTGTTAGACATTACCAAGGGGAAGGACGCATCGTCGTACGGGAGTTGCTTGGCATCAACGTGTCCCAACTGAATCCGGTTGGTCAAGCTGGCTAATTCCACGTTGTAGCGAGCGAGTTCGAGCATGTGAGTTGCCAGGTCGGTAGCCAAGACACGACAATCGGTTTGTCTCTGGCAGAGGACAACGGGTACCTGGGCTGTGCCTGTTCCTAAATCCAGCACATTTGTAGGGCTAGCACAACGATCCAACAAATCAGACACAAAGCATTGGTTGACAGCCGAGTGGTCCATGCTGTCATAGTCACGTGCTTCGCTTTCCGTGTCCATGACTTCAGGCTCGAGAACGCGTTGCAGTGGCACCGTGAGAAGATCCTTGATTCAAGAACGTTAGGGTTCCAGCTCGTTGGTTGGATCTGCGTCGGGCAGAGACGCCGAGCTGGAACGCGGTTCCAGGAGGTGCCAAACGCCGAGCAGGACAGCGGTTGCCAGATATCCACCTGCGTAACGGCAGACGATTTCCAGTTGAGAGGAGTCCAGATGGTGAAGAAGGAACGTTGCGTTACTGGCAAGGGGAGAGTGAATGATACCGAAACAAGTGAAAACTGCGGCAATCAAATAGAACAGTGATGCGAGTGGGAGACGTCGGTCAATCAGAGCGGCCAACGCCGAGGCCCAGAGTAGACTCGTGATGATGAACCCGTTGGACAGGATCCGCAAATTTAACAACGTTGCCTGGGTCGCTGCCCCTAGCTGATCGAGTTGGACTGCTGGATCGCTTACCACTTGACTTGTGAAGAGCTGGGCCAGGTAGGCCATGGCCGGCAGGCATGAAATCGCAATTGCCGCATAGTGCCGCCGCGGTGTGGCGAGATAACTTTGCGCCGTAATTTCCAGGCCGATGAAAATAAGTATCGGGAAAATGGCTGCCTTAGGGATAATGGCGTACAAGAGCCCAAAGTAACCAAACAATCCTGCACCACCCACGAACAGAGCAGTTGCTAGTGAATATGCAGCGCGACCGCCCATCGCCTTGTACGCAGGATGACCAATGTAGGGTGTCGTTTGGATGACACCGCCACAGAGCGCGGCCGCCAGAGTCGCAATTGCCTCTACCCCGATTACTTTGCCAGTGTGGTATTCGTCACCTACGGTCGCGGCACTTTCCGTACAGTCAATTCCCCCCACAACGGTCCCTAGAGCGAATGGAAGCACGACCGGCAGGTACTGCAGGCAATCTTCCAGCGTCTTGACCCAATGAAACTGAAAGACACTGAGCCATTGAGTGGGAAGCACTGCATCGCCAACCTGGAATTCTGGTGTTGGTAGTTCTAGCCAACCGCTGAACGCCATCGAGTAATAGACGAGGCTGCCAACCAGGAGTGCTCCGAGAGCACCTGGTATACGTAATGGAAAACGAACATGTGCAATCAGTGTGGTCAAGATGACAGCTAAGGCAGAAAGTCCTGCTACCGGATAATTGACAATTTCCATGAGTGGCATAAATGCGATAATGACCAACGCAATAGCGCTCAACGACCCGAGTAGCCCCGCCCGTGGTACGACCTGGCGAATCCAGTTCGATCCGAGAGCACAGGCACCTTTGAACAGGCCGCTAATAAAGATTGAGCAGATGCCAATCTGCCATGTATAGACCGCGGCTTCTTCGACCGGGAGAGTTTCTTTCGCGTGCAGGAAGGCGGGGCCTAATACGAAAAACACCATTCCAAAGGTGCTCGGCGTATCAAGGCCTAAGGGCATCGCCGTGACATTTGGAGAGCCCGTTTTTCGTGCCAATCGAAACGCCATCCAGAAAAACAGGAGATCTCCAACCAGCACACCAATTGCGGTACCCGGTACCATGTGTTGCAAGGCGAAACTGGTGGGAAAATCAAAGGCTCCAGCAAGCAAACCTACCGTCAACAAGAGGTTAGCGACATTGTCCAGCATTAAGCCAAAAAACGCGTTGATATCACCGGATGCTGCCCACTGATAGCGCTGGTTTGACATCGACTCATTCGTTGGGACAGGTGTTCACGAATCGGACGTGCCGTGAGTGTAGGATGCCTCCGGTTAACTGTCAAATCGGGGAAACGCGCGCAAATCCCTGTGAGAGAACACTTTGCAGTAATCGAATTAAGTCGAGATCCCCCCCCGGAGATCAGTAATTCGTCAGGTCCTGCTCTCGCTGCTACCATGTGAGTGGAGAGAATACAGGCACTGCTCGGCTGAACATTCCTTGAGATGGATCGTAGAACGATGTTGACGACTCGCGAGACATTGACGCGTTCAGAGGATGGAGTCTTTTCTATAGACCAGGCAGCTGATGAAGAATTACTTCTCCGTTACCGCGAGACTGGCCAACAAGAGTATTTTTCGCAGTTGGTCAGACGGTATGAACGGGAGTTGTACAATTATCTGTGCAAATATCTAGGCAACGCCGATATGGCTGAGGATGTTTTCCAGGCGACTTTTGTACAGTTACATTTGAAATGCGAGCAATTTCAGGAAGGGAGGCGGTTTCGCCCGTGGCTTTACGCTGTGGCGACGAATCAGGCGATTGATTACCAACGTCGTAATCGGCGCCATCGGATTCTCAGCCTGGATGGTGGGGGGCACAGCGAAGATAACGCAGCCAGAAAATTCGCGGATTTGCTGGCGAGCGATGTTCCCGGGCCGCTCCAGCAAGTGTCCGCTCGCGAACGTGAGGCCTGGGTAGCAACCGCGATGGCTGAACTTTCCGAAACCGCTCGTAGCGTCGTCGAATTGGTTTATTTTCAGGGGTTAAAGTACCGTGAGGCCGCCGAAGTCCTGGGGGTCCCCGTTGGCACGGTGAAAAGCCGTTTGCACTCAGCGATCGCTCGTTTGAGTACCAGCTTTGAAGAATCCGGATTGGAATAGTAACAAACCCGATGCGACACGACTTACTGGGATATCTGCTGGGAGCATTGGATGCGGACGAGCGGGTTGCCATTGAACAGCAGCTGAAAATAGATCCACGACTGCGAGAGCAGTTGCGGGAATACCAAGCGCGCCTGGGGTTGTTGGGGATGTCGGATCAAGACCACGATCCCCCTGGCGGTTTGGCCGAACGCACGGTGCATGCCGTGACGCCAGATAATGGCGATAGCCCTGCGACGGCTGCTTTTCGTCCAGATCTTGGAATGGAGAGAGGCGGAGAGGCCTCCTCTGGTTGGACGTTTTTCGACGCGGTCGTTGTTTCTATGGTGATGCTATTGTGTGTCTTGCTTTTTTTCCCCGCAGTACTTAGTAGCCGTTCGCTGGCCCATCGCAACGTCTGTGAAAATAATTTGCGCCAATTGCACCAGGCTCTTAGCCTTTACAGTGCGATGGCCATCGATCGCAGATTTCCGTACATTGCCACGAATGGAAATCAGGCTTTCGCCGGCATGGTTGGTCCGACATTGATTGAATTGCAATTGATCGAAGATGCTTCGGTGTTTGTCTGTCCGTCTTCGCCATTGAGCCGCAATAGAGCATCGTGGCACGTTCCTACACCTGCTGAAATTGACCGGGCGAGAGGGTATGTGTTGCGGCAACTGCAAAGCCAGGCTTTTGGTTCTTATGGATATAGCTTGGGAGTTATTGATCGCGGAAAGTACCTTCCTCCGCGGAATGAAAATCGGCCTTATTTCGCGTTGATCGCTGACGCGCCGAGTTTGCATTTGCCGGGTCGGCGGTCGGTCAATCACGGGATGCGCGGACAGAATGTCTTGTTGGAGGATGGTCACATTCAGTTCTTACGGGATATGCCAGGCCCCGAGTACCCGGACCATCCATTTCTTAGCCGACGCGGGTTGGTTGAACCGGGGCGCGATAGTTATGACGCGGTTATCGGGAGCAGTTTTGAACGGCCGTTTGCAAGAGGCGTTCAATCGGCTGCTTTACAGTCCGTCCGCAGTGGCCAGCCTTAGTGGTGGTTGTGGGGCGATGTCGCACCGCGAAACGCGGTGATAGGCTACGTAATGAATGGCCAACTATTTTGGCACTCTTTAACGCTCGTGTTCTTGATGCGGCCGTGCTGTTGAACCAAACTAGACGAGAGATGGCGCAAGGTGTGGTGGTTAGCAGCCTCTGGCCAATGAACTATCACGAGGCGCCAGCGAAGGCTGCAGATGAGTGGTTCGGCTTACTGTCGAGTCGACCACGGTGCTCAAAAAATGTAGAGGCGCATGAACGCATGATGTTGCGAACGAAACCTGTTCTGGCGGTGGCTCTGTTTTCTATGTTGCTTTGGACGCCAGCTCTGCCTGCGGCGCCTCCGGAAGAGAAACACAAGCTGGCTGCTACCAGTCTGGTGGATGTGGATGCGGACTTCGCATTTCAAGGAGAGTACCTGGGGCGAATGCCCGGGCGCGGATTTCGTCGCAGTTCCCTTGGTCTCCAGGTTATTGCCATGGGGGATGGTGCATTCACAGCGGTCTTGTTGACAGGTGGTTTACCCGGAGCTGGTTGGGACCGTACGACGCGCCATGCTTTGGCAGGGAATCGCAAAGAAGGTGTGGTCACTCTGGCTAGCACCCAGTGGTCCGCAAGTGTCCATGATGGGCACGCGACGATTCATGATTCTGGCGGTGGCGTGGTCACAGTATTGAACAAGATCCACCGTGTCAGTACTACGCTTGGTGCGCGGCCTGCTGCAGGCGCGACCGTGTTGTTTGATGGGACCGGCGTTGAGCATTGGCAGGATGCCAAGGTGACCGAGGATGGCCTGCTGATGGCCGGAGTGATGACTCAAATGCCAGTACAAGATTTCTATCTCCACCTGGAATTTCGCACGCCGTACATGCCGTATGCTCGTGGCCAGGCGCGGGCCAATAGCGGAGTCTACATCCAGCGTCGTTATGAAGTGCAGATATTAGATTCCTTCGGGCTGAAGGGAGTGCATAATGAGTGCGGTGGACTTTATCGGCAGCAGGAGCCCGATGTGAACATGTGTCTCCCGCCTTTGTCCTGGCAGACTTACGACATTCAATTCACCGCGGCGCAATGGAATGCCGCGGGCGAGAAAACGGCCAATGCGAGACTGACGGTACTTCATAACGGTGAACCGATTCACCGTAACCGGGAGCTGAGCAATAAGACAGGGGCTGGAAAGCCTGAGGGGCCAGAGCCATTGCCGATTTACCTGCAGGACCACGGTAATCCAGTGCAATTCAGGAACATCTGGTTATCGGTTGACCCTGTAATGGCTCTCCCGTCGCAGCGCTGTCGATTGCTGCGGTGGGGATTATTGCGGCGGCGCTAAGCGTTGAACCGTCGTTGACGGCACAGGTGCAGGAGAGGGCAAGTTTCGCGCTGAATACCGTGCCATCCGCTCTACTGAAACGGCAGCGATTACTTACGACTCACTGCCTTTGCGCCGCAGACAAACCAGACACATGTCGTCAAATTGCGCGCCGTTCCCGATGAATTGACGAACATCCGCGATAATGGTTTCGCCGAGTTCCTGCGCAGAGGAATCTTTCTCTTGTGCGAGCTTGCGAATGGCATCCATTCCATACTCTTCGTCGCTGGAGTTCATGGCTTCATTGATGCCATCGGTGTACATGGTTAGCGTGTCACCGGCCTGTAGCGTAACCTCAATCTGCTCGTATTCGACTCCCTCCATGACTCCCAAGGGAAGATCGGCCTCTTCTTCGATGGGTTCGTCAACACTGCCATCAGCGTGGCGATGCATTGGCGACATGTGACCGGCATTCACCATCGTAGCAGTGTGTGTGTTGGGATCGAGCAGGACGGCGATCAAAGTCACGAATCGATCCGTGGCAATCGCGCTCAGGCTGTCATTCAGCTGATTGATAGCAGCCGCCAGATTAGGTTGACTCGCCAGGGCGAAGCGAGTCTCTGCTGACAGCTTTGCCATCATTAAAGCGGCTGCAACTCCGTGTCCGACGACATCTGCCACGATGACCGCGATCCGTTCGTCTGGGAGTTGAATGTAGTCGTAATAGTCACCACCTACGTGGTTTGCTGGATGATAGTATTGGTAGAACTCATATTCACTAAGTTCGGGTGGGTTGCTTGGTAGGAAACCGGTTTGGACATCGTTTGCCAGTTGCAAATCGCGTTCGAGTGCCTGTTGCAACAGGGCTTTTTCGTGCATTTGTGCGTTGTCGATCGCGATCCCAGCCTGGGCTGCCACACTGGCCAGGACGTCAAGATCGTCCTGTTGGAATCGTTTGGACTGGTCAAGCGTATCAACTTGAATCACCCCCATCGATTTTCCGTCACTGTCGATTAACGGCGCGCACATCATCGAACGAATCCTGAAGTCAGCAATACTTTGACTCATATTAAATCGTTCGTCGGTGGCGGCATCTGCCGAAAGAATTGCCTCCTGGCTATCCATGACTTGATTAACGATCGTCCGACTCACACGTATTGTGTCCTCCGCATCGGCCCGACGCGCTTTCGTCCAGCGTGGGACAAGCACCCCTTGGGCATTCTTCAATCCCAGGAAGCCCCGGTCGGCTTGCATGAAGATCTTGAACAGACTCGAAAGTACGTTGGGTAAGACCTCTTCCAGTGAGAGAGCCTTGCCAAGGCTGCTCGTGATTTCGAGTAATGCTTTGAGCTTGGCTTCTGGACTGGAGACAAATTGAGCACGACCCTGAAACGACGCGATGTCGACCTTTGACATGATCGTGGCCGTTGCTTCGCTGCCCTCGTCGTCGACGAACAGAGCACTTACTTGCGAAGCGTCGACCGTTGGGTCTTCGACCTCATCGACCGGCGCTTCGTCTGATGCGCTGAACCGAAAGGTGACATCGCAGATGCGAACCGAATCACCATCGTTGAGGTCGACAGGTCCCTTTTCGAAAATGTCATTATCGTTCAGAAACGTGTGATTACGGGATAATAGATCTTCCAACTGGAACTGGTCTTGTTCATAGAGGATCTGGGCGTGTTTGCGGCTGACTGCCCCGACTTCCAGTACAATCTGGCAGTCCGGATGGCGGCCAATCACATTCGTGGATTGAGCGACTTCGTATTTAGCACCAACTTGCGGTCCGTCAGTGACTTGTAAGAACGCCATATTGATTAATCTTCAAACCAAGCTAATGAAGCGGTAGTGTCAGGCAATTGACGACAAGCGCGATTTTAGTGACCCCCTTATCACAGCGTCAACCAAGGCACCCGTATCGCTGAGGTGGGGTTGTTGAAACGGGGCGGGACTGCTGAAACACTGGGGCTGATGAAACGAGGTGTGCTGGCGGGTATTTCCATTGACGCCCGCTCTGAGCCCACCGCAGGGCGAGTTATGCGTTCTGCAGGCCCCGCCACGCGGGGGTGTGGGTCGCACATGGCCTTGACCAGTGCCGACGCAGGGCTTACGGTGACGCTCCGAATGTG
The DNA here is from genome assembly GCA_002724245.1 of Planctomycetaceae bacterium. GTDB lineage: Bacteria > Planctomycetota > Planctomycetia > Pirellulales > Pirellulaceae > UBA9264. The sequence goes on along the minus strand of PBOG01000078.1, from coordinate 21,623 downwards.
AATGTCGAGCCGGCCGATTGTGCCGTCGTTGGTTTCGTATGTCTTGGCCCCTAGTGTAATGGCAGCACGACTGACTCTGGATCAGTTAGTCTAGGTTCGAATCCTAGGGGGCCAGTTTTCATGTTGGCCGTCACACCGAATCAGGCGGTATCTTCAGCGGTTCAGGCGCATGCGGGATATAACTGATCCTGTGCAGAGTGCCCCGTCTTTTTGAAGTTCGCTTTGCCGCTGGTGGGATTTCGATCTTTCGCGTAATTTCCCGGAGATTTGATGCTGTCCTTACCAGATTCAAGCCGTTTGGGCCCAGGCGTTGCCCGGGGATGGAGTGGCCAGTTGTTCCGCCAGCGACCATAAGTCGTCGCCAAATTGTTCGACCGCGACGGGGATTTCATGCTGGATCGAGTCTAAGCCGTGCCTGGTCACCAGGATACTCATGGCGATTGACAAGAACGTGTCCATGTCAACCGACTTTCTCCAGTGATATCCATGAGACTCCACGTAGGACTCGTATTGTCCAATGCACTTGAGGTGTTGGATGTCAGCCTGATGAATATGATGTTGGAGCGTGCGGCCGTGTACGACTCGTGAAAACGGCCACAGTCGACGTGGCAAGTACATTTTGCGTTCATGTCGGCGAGAAAACCACTGGGAGAAATCTGTGTCGGCATGGAAGCTCCAGAAACAAGCAGTCACTGGTGTGCTCCACGCCAGATGCTCCATACCTACCTGACGGCATAGCTGATACAGCAGGTCACAGGCCTGCTTATGCTGCTTGGCAATTCTGTAAGCTGTTTCGACACGCGCGAGAAAGAAGTCAGCGCGGTGGCTAAAACCCAGGACTTTTGTAGCAACCGTAATTTCTTCAACGAGTTGACTCATGTCATTGGGTGTGACATTCAAGAACACTTGTCTGAGTCGCAAGGCTACGAGTACCGCGGCTAGTCTGGCTTCGATACTGGCGTGGGTAATCCGCGCAATACGGTCCGTGTTGAGGATCAAGTCAGTGAAGTTACCGGTGTAGCGGGCTGCTACTGCTGCGATTTTCATCGCAGCACCATCGGAAACCCCATCTGTCGCCTGGTACAAGGGATCGTCACTCTGCCGCAGCTTGGCGACTTGTCCCTTATAGGCCGGGTGGACACCTCCTGGGTGTAGTTCCTTTGAGTCGATCCAATAGCCGGAAGGGGATCGATGGCGCATGACCAGGTCAGCATGATCAAATCCACCACAGCTCGTGAGTGATCTGGCAATCAGTATGGTTTGGACGTAATCATCGGCGTCTTCGCGGTCCGCGTATTTCCAGGCGGTCCATGCGGTGGCTGCCAGAGCGCGATAGATGCGTGAGGTCAGACGGGTTTGGTTGGTGACCGCAATGGATGGCGGCAGCACAGGGGAAATTGGTGTGACACGCTGCATTAAAATAGCCAATTATGTTTGTGGTTAACTGAAGTAGTGCGAGACCAAGGCGACTTGCGACGCCACGGAAGCGAACGCGAGATGTGCGGTTGGGTGGTGCTTTCGTCTTCCAGCAAATTACCTGGCAAAGAACCGCAATTCGCTACACGCCTCATTCGGCGTGGCAGAGTTCCGCTGCTAGATTGCGAAGGACCTGGGAGGAGTCATCTTTCTTTGACATTTGATATCAAATGCACATCTGGACGATAGTTGTTCGTAGTACGGACTGGGATGTTCCCTGCAGATTACTTGCCTGTTCCCCCTCTCCAAGTTTTTACATGTTTAATCGGTGTACGATAGAGAGAAGGTCGGAATCCGTATAGCTGAAACCAACCACCCATCACCTTGTGATTGCAGAGTATCCGCCTGTTTGAACATCAGACGGATGGTGTGAAAGGCGGAGTTTTTCTAAGCTCTGAACGGGTAGTTGCATCTGCCAGTCGGTAGCCGCATGTCAGGCCGCTAGCTACATCAGCGTTTTTGCTAGCAAGGGTGATTGTCTTTGACTTTCTGCCCGCACCGTCGCTTTCGCACCTGGTATTGCGTTCCCAACGGGGGCACGGTTCCGGCGGGTCACCGCAATCCCAGGAAGATAAAAATGTAATCTGCACGGCGGACAAAATGATACAGATAACGTGGTCTGGACAAATCACTAGGGAGCTGACTACTCCGATTAGAGCAGGATTTTACCGATGAAGATTGGCATTCTGGGTGGCACGGGACGCATGGGATGTGGCCTGGCAGACAGTTACGCGCGCCGAGGTCACGAGGTATTCCTGGGCTCTCGTTCACCTGACCAGGCGCGTGCCGTCGCGTTGGGAATCGAGGGAGAAGTTCGCGGTGGATCGCTGTTGGAGACAGCTCGCGACTCGGACCTTCTGGTAGTTGCTGTGCCGTTTGAAGTTGCGGAAGAATTGATCCGCAGCCTCGCCGATTTGTTGACGGACAAGATTGTTGTCGACATCACCAATCCTTTTGGCGCGATTACTCCAGGACGTATTGCCGCCGTCGAAGTTCATGCGAATGCAGTTCCCAGTGCCCATTGGGTCGCTGCCTACAAGACGACATTCTGGAAAACACTGGGCCAGCCTGCAGATTCCGCAGGTGTGACACGCGACGTGCTGGTTTGCAGTGATGACCGGCCAGCGGGACAGACAGTGATGGACCTGATTGCGTCGACCGGATTTCGCCCCATTGATTGCGGCTCTTTGGAGAACGCGCGTGCGGTGGACCTGATGGTTCCCCTCATGCTCGAGCTTGATGAGCGCTACCAGTGTGAGTGTGCGAGTGGGTGGAAATTTCTTGCGGCGCATTAAATGGTGTGCAAGCTGACGGAGTGAGTGCCTGGGATAGCCTTGTGTAATGAGTGGCGACAGGTGGGATGTTCAGCGCACTGCAGGTGACGCTGCGCGGTAGCCGTATGAGAAAATTTCTCGTACGGTATGGTTTGATGAAAGGGTTGGAGCGACGCACGGCCGCCGTAGTGAAGCGGTCGCGGTTGCTGGGATCGGATGGCGCATGCAAACGCGTCACGTTGTGGAATTGTTTAATGTATCCAGGGTGCTTTCACCGTGGCTGGTTGACATGAGAAACCTGTTGCTACTGTACGGCTGGTTGATACTGGGCAGCACAGCCTCTGCGGATTGGCCCCAGTTTCGAGGCCCTGACGGCCAGGGTCATGCGGAGGCGGTCGATTTACCCACGAAGTGGGATGAGGTGCGGCATGTCCGCTGGAAAAGGCCCGTTCCGGGGCGCGGTTTATCGTCACCGGTTATTCGCGGTCAACAAATCTGGATGACCACGGCGCAGGAAGCAGGTCTTTCCCTGCGGGCGCTCTGTTTCGCTACGGACTCGGGAGATCTTGTCCATGACGTTGAGTTGTTTCGCGCAACAGAAGCGGGCCCCTTGCATGCGAAGAATTCGTACGCAACGCCAACTCCGGTCATCGGTGCTGCGCGAGTTTATCTTCATTTTGGAATGCGAGGTACTGCTGCTCTGTCGCATCAGGGAGAGCTGCTATGGAGGAACGATCGTCTGCGTTATCACCAGCCGTATTCCGCGGCAAGTTCCCCGGTGCTGTTCTCTGATCGTCTGTTCTTGACCTGTGATGGCGGTGACGAGCAGTTCGTGGTGGCAGTGAACAAGCGAAGTGGAAAAGTAATCTGGTCGACACCACGCGCGCACAACGAAGCGGCTCGGGTGCGAGCAAGGACGGAGGCACGTCGAGGGTACGCGACGATGGCGTATTCCACTCCGCTGGTGGTGCACGCTAATGGTGAGTATCAGCTCGTTAGTCCAGGTGCGGATGTCGTGGCGGCTTACGATGTGAAAACGGGAAAAGAGCTCTGGTGGTACGGCTACGACGGATTTTCATTGGTCGCTCGGCCGGTGTTTGGTCATGGACTCGTCTATGTCGTGGGAGTTGTCGAGCAAGGTAGGCATGAACTTTACGCCATCCGTCCGGAGTCACGTGGGCAGCTGAAGGAAGAGGACCTGGCCTGGCGTTTAACGCAGAATTGTCCGCATGTTCCTTCGCCATTGCTGATCGGAGGCTATCTCTATTTGATCCGAGATAATGGCGTGGCCAGTTGCGTCGATGCGAAGACTGGTGGGGTCGAATGGCAACAGCGTTTAGGCGGTAACTATTCGGCCTCACCCATCTATGCGGATGGCAAAATTTATTGTTTTAGTGAAGAGGGAAAAACGACCGTCTTGCTTCCCGGCCCTGAATTCAAGCGGCTGGCAGTCAATCAGCTTGAGGGGAGGATTTTGGCATCACCTGCGGTTGCGGAAAAGGCACTGTTTATTCGCACCGATACACATCTTTACCGTCTGCAGAAAGAAAAGTAATGCCGTGATGCTTGAGGTGCTGTATGTGTGCCAGGTGTCAGGGCCAGGCCGGCCCTGATTCGAGAGCCGCCGGAGGCGGTCGCTCGTAGGAATGCCGTCCGGCTGCGACCGCATGCTTTGCACCGTTTGCGCTTCCAGGAAATCAGGAAAGACGTCCCTGCGATACGCACGGACCGTTTCCAGAGGGCGTGATTCCAGTACGCATCCGCAACGCACTGACAGAATCAGGCGGGCGGATTCCTAGGTAACAGGAAGTTGTACGGTAAAAGTACTCCCTTTCGTTGGCTGGCTCGTGACAGTTACATTGCCTCCGAAGGCCTGGGCGAGGTGCTTGACAATGGCGAGGCCGAGGCCGGTGCCACCGAGTTCTCGAGAACGCGCTTTGTCGACTCGATAGAATCGTTCAAACACCCGTGTGAGATGTTCTTCGTCGATCCCGATTCCGGTGTCACGTACGTCCATGCAAATGGTCGACTCCTGCTGTCGCAGGACAACCGTTACTTCGCCACCTTCGGACGTGTATTTGATGGCGTTGCCTATCAGGTTGTTGATGATTTGAGCAAGACCTTCTTCATCCGCCTGAATTCGCAAGTCCTGTTGAATGTCGCTGCAGGATAGATGGATGCGTTTCAGGTTTGCGGCGCCCTGATTTTCGGCGATACATGTGGTCACAATATCGGCGACATTGACGGTTGCGATGTCGTATGTCTGTCGTCCTGATTCGATTCGTGAGAGGCTGAGGAGATCCTGGATCAGGTTGTTGAGACGGTCCGCTTGTTCCTCGATTCGATGGAGAAATGTCCCTCGATGTTCTGGATCATTGACGGCACCTGCACTTAGTGTTTCAGCATATGCTCGAATGGAGCTGAGTGGCGTTTTCAGCTCGTGGGATACGTTGGCGACGAACTCCTGTCGCATCGATTCCAAGCGGCGCAGATCGGTGACGTCATGCAACACCAGGATGACACGCTGAGGTGATGTGTCAGGTAGCGGGGTGGATTGAACGTCCAGGACGCGACGGTTTTCACTTCCGCTGTGAACCTCGAGCTCCGCTCGCTGCAGAGATTCTGTTGCCCTGGTGTCTGTCACGAGCTGTTGCAGCATGTGGTGTCTAACAACTTCCAGCAATGACAATGACTCAACGTCAGCCATGGTGAACCCCAGGAGTTCGGCTGCGGCGGCATTTGCCAGGATAACACGGTCGCGTTCATCCACGGCAATGACCCCTTCGGCCATGCCGCCTAACACCGCTTCTAATCGTTGGTTGCTTTCACGTAATTGCTGCTCACGTGCGGAAAATTGTTCCGACATCAGGTTGAAGGAGTTGGCGAGTGTTCCTAATTCGTCCTGTCGCTTAACACGTAAGGCGGAGGTGTAATTTCCACTGGCGATTGCTTGCGCGGATTTTGTCAGTGCTGCGATCGGTTCCATCACATGCGCACTCAGAAAGAAGGTCAGTCCGGCGACGGCGAGGTTGACAAGGATTGCTGCGACCCAAAGAACTTGCGTGATCGACGAAATTTGCTGGTTGACCCTGGTCATGGGTAATGCCGTGCGCACCAGGCCAGCAGGCTCCTGGTTTTTGTCAACTCGGATTGCGAAGTAGAGCATCGGTTTTTCGAGCGTGGAGCTTCGCCGTTGTGCGGTGCCCTGCCCTTGTAGTCGTGCTGCCCGGAGTTCAGGTCGCTCCCTGTGGTTTTCCATTTGCAGGACGTCGCTCACGCTAACGCGATCTGAGTCGGCGATCACAATTCCGTCAAGGTTGACCAGTGTGATGCGTGTATCGAGTTTCTGACGCAAGCGAAGGAGCTGTGTTTGCAGTGATTCTGCTCGTTCCAGTACGAGTTCGTCGAGAATATCACTTGCGACCAGGACCGCTGCGTCGTGAAGTCGTATCTTGATTTGATTGACGATTTGTTCTTGTTGCCATTGGGAAACAACGGTGACAAAGAGGATCGTGGTGCCGACGGACAGAAACCCGTAGGAACCGAAGAGTTTCCAGAACAAGCGAGATGACCACATGGCAGGAATGCCCCTCGGGACAGGCGGAAATCGTTGAGTGACGCACCGTTACAGGTAGAGCTAATCGTTGCCGCAATGTAGCTGCAAAAGGCTCTCGATTGGTAGCAGGTAGAGACCGAAACATCAGGATAGAAGTACGACAATGGTGGAAAAGAGAGGTTCGCGGTGCTCCGGGGTTGCCAGTGCCGCGTGTTCTTACCTCACGTGAACATCAATGAGGGCCGCAGCCACGCAGCGATTGCAGCCAACCCGCAATCTTGTTTCCTGGCAGTCGAACACGGCCACCGGTGGCGTCCGAAGGTGGGGTTTTCAGTTCGCGTGCCGGTTTGACTGGGGCGTATTTTCCACTTGCTGGGGATGGTGGTTTCAGGTACTCTCCGCCGCCGCTATTCGCTCTGAAGTTGGCTCCGCGCTCGCGGTTTCTGCTCGGTCGTCTTTCCATCTGCCTCCTCGTGTGACTGGTTGGTCCGCTGATGCGAGTCAGTGAATCTAAATTAGCATCTGTTGTGGCCGCTAGCGTCATTAGCTGTGCCCTAACACTGTTGACGGGCATCTTGCGTGGCCAGGACGGGTCAGATAGTGCAGATATTCCCGCACCAGGTAACCACAGTGGCGTTGTGCCGCTGCAATCTGAGGGCAATTATTTGCGGTTTTCGCATCAGGCCGGACGTGGGCTTGGCTTTCGCGATGCATCAACCGCCGTTGGCGGCTTTCTGCCCTTCGCACAACGAGAGATGAGTTTAGGTTTTCTGGATGCACAGCTCTTGGTGACGAATCACGGACGCCTGGGGATGAATGCCGGGCTCGGTTACCGCTGGTTAAATGTTGATGAAAGTCGTTTGTGGGACGCGAGTCTTTGGTTCGACCTGGAAAATACGGAACGCCGAACGCTCGACCAGTTGGGGGCCAGTGTCTCCACGATTGGTGCGTTTGAAAGTCGGATCAATTTCTATGCCCCGCTGGATCGTGACGCCCAGACGGACGCGGTTTTGACGGACACTTCATTCCAAGGAAACGAGGTGCTCATCGAACGCACAATTTGGCGGACAACGCCCATGCTGGGGGTAGAGGGGGAAATCGGTGGGGCGGTGCCAGGGTTAGATAATGCGCTCTTCGGCTATCTGGGAGCTTATTCTTTCGACGCGGATGAGGGTGTTTCAGCGAACGGCTTTATGGCACGCGTGGAAATAGAACCGGTCCCTTCACTACTGGCATTTGCGCGCCTGCGCAGTGATTCCGTGTTCGGTACGACTGTGATGCTTGGTGGGTCGATATTTTTTCCCACACCCGCGGGTTCTCGTCGTCGCCCCGAGTTGCGCACTCGGTTGTTCCACCCGGTGCGCCGGAACCACCGCATCTCTCGTTACTCCAGTATGGAACAGGAACATTGGACAGCGATCAATGCCGAGACGGGACAGCCGTATCGAGTCGCTCATGTCGATAGTGAGTCGCAAGATACTCCGTTCGGCACTTTTGAGCAGCCGTTCTCTTCATTGGAAAATGCGGTTGATAGCGACGCCAACCTGATCTTTGTTCGGGCTGGGAGTTTGTTTGAAAACCAGTCGGTGAATCTTCAGGATGGACAGGCTTTGTTGGGCGAGGGTGAATACCACTGGATTGATGAATTTACAGCGGGCCCGGTACTACTGCCCCAAGGCGCTGTGAATGGTGAATTGCCCGTGCTGAGTGGGTCCACGATCGTATTGGCGAACGGGAATGAAGTGGCCGGCTGGAAAATTCTTGACAGTACAGCGGATGCAATTTACGGAAATAACATTCAGGATTTCCAGATACGCCATAATTTGATCGATGGTAGCGCAGGGAGCGCGATTCGTTTAGAGGGAGTGCACGGGACAGGTGCGATTGTTGAGAACGTCATTTCTCACAATGGAGCGACGGTGCAGGACGCGTCTACCGTAATGGTTGAAACGACGAATGAAGATCACCTCGATTTGCAATTCCAGGCAAACCTTGTCGAATTCAATAACCAGTGGGAACTTGCTGATTTGCCTGAGGGTTCACATGTATTGGGACACGCGGTCCAGCTGTCGGCTCGTGATGAGTCAAGTCTGGCGGTTGAAATTCATGAGAATGTGCTCGCAGAGAACTCAGTTCCCCATGCGGGTGTAGCTGTGGAGAATCAAACGGGTGGCGATGTTGCTATTGCCTCCGGTAATGCAATTCAAATCGACGCCGATGACACTGCGACGATAACGGGATTGGTAACGCAGAATACGGTTCTCGATAACGGCCGGTTTTCGGGAGTAGCCAATAACGCGGGGCAATTGATGCTTTACGGAGGTAACGGTCTGGTTGTCGATGGTCAGGGACAGTCTCAGATTGATCTGGTCGTGGGGGACAATGCATTTTCTGGAAATGGCTTCTTGCAAGATGTGTCCGACAGCGGTCAAGGGTTGCAGTGGCAGGCAGGATCTGCTGTCGTATTGCGTTCAGCAATTGACAGTACCGCTGTTTTCGACATTACCTTGCGTGACAACACAATTCGCAATAATGGCTTCATAAAAAATCTGGATGGTGTTGACGGTTCCGCTGGCTACGGTTTGCTTGTGGAAGCGGGTAGCGCTGGGTTGGATGTGTTGCGGATGTTCAATAACGAATTTGATTTGAATGGCGATACTGTTGAAGGGATTCAACGCGTTGTGGGAGTTGACGTGCTGATGAAGACGATGGCTGCCACGTCTGAGCTGCGGTTGGAGATTGCGGGGAATACGGCTCGTGTCTATCGGCTCGACAACACGAGCGGCGGCGTTTTTGAGGCATTCGACGGCGAGACTCTGGAAGCCATTGACCTGTTGGAAGTCGCCAGCCGTAATTCAGGAGTGTTTGATAATTATCTTGACGGAGCGATGGCTGACTTTTTGCTGACCGATGTGAATGACACATCGCCGCAATTTGGATTAGAAGTTTCACCACGCGATTATTTAGGCGGAGTCTCCGCCTGGTATTTTGGACACTCGACATGTGGCTATTGCCGTTCGCAATTCGTGGTACTTACCGCACTGCAAGGAGAGCTGGATGAAGAGTACCCGGAACTTTCGATCGACATTATTGGTGTCAATGAGGCCGGTTATGAAGAAGATAACTCGCAAATGACCGCAGCAGGCGATCTGCCGTGGCTGCAGGACGTGGACCAGGACAACAACGGGCTGTCGGATGTTTGGCGAGAACGCTGGAACATCACCTGGCGCGATGTACTGATTCTGGATAGTCGCAATGCGCCGGTCGGGGTTTTTAGCCTCTCCTCGCACAATCTCAACTCGAGTGCTGCATATTCGACGCTGTTGGATATGTTGCTGGATGCCGCGGAGCTCAATGCGGTTCCCTGAACAGTTCCAGCGTCGAACAGCGGTGTTTCTATTTGCCGAAGCTGTCCAGCCCGGAATCTGGCCGCGAGGTATGATCGTGTGTAGCCAGGTCACGGAGGGACAGCTCTGGATCGCTGGATTGGGTTTGCGGACCGATTTGTTGTAGAATCAAATCCAACGAAAGAAAGCGTCCGTGCCAGATGTCGTATTACGCAGATGGAGCGTGGCAACATTGCGGAACTCGACAAACTGGGGACGTACAGGATGTTGGCGTTCCCCCCCGCTGGGTGGCCATGTTGTCCGCAGGTACTTGGGTGCCATGGGCTAGACCGCATAGCGACGTTGAATCTGGAATCTTGACTGGCTGAGTTGAGAGTCTGTTCTGTAAGGACTGTGAAATATGCTGTCGATTAATGACCGTAAAGTCAAATTGTGTGACGGGGCATCGCGGCGCGAATTCATGCGCGTGGGCGGTCTTTCGTTGTTTGGCAGTATGTCCTTGCCGCAGTTGCTGCGTGCCGCTGAGGTGGACAGGCGGGGGGGGCCGGCTAAGTCGATCATCATGTTCAATTTATTGGGCGGTCCATCGCATATGGACATGTTCGATATGAAGCCTGATGCGCCCGCCGAGTTGCGAGGCGAATTCAAGCCCATCAGCACCTCGCTACCAGGTTTGCAGATTTGCGAGCACATGCCGGCACTTTCCAAATGGATGCATCGTTCGACTTTAATTCGGACGTACAGCCACGAATTTAATTCACACGACCCGTTGTCGTTCATGACAGGGTTTACGGATGCCCAGATCACAGCGCAGGCCTTGCCGACAGACCCTCCTGACATTGGGGCAATCTGCCAGTACCTGGGTTTAGGGCCAAATGATCTGCCAGGCGCGGTCTGCATGCCCTGTTTTCCCGGGTCCGGTCAAAAGGGATGGCGCCGTCGCGGGCCGTATGGAGGTGCGTTGGGCAGGCAGTATGACCCGCTCTTTACGCGTTGCAAACCGACATTTGATCGTGAGCCGAAGACAGAGCATTACGATCCGGTTCTGCCAGTTGGTGAGCCGTTTCCTCCCGCGCCTGACGCTTTGCCAGGTATGACGATTGATCGGCTTGGAAATCGCCGGTCCCTGCTCAGCCAGCTCGACCTGAAATTCGATCAGGTGCGGTCGTCCGCAGTGGTTGAGGCGATGGATAAGACCAAGCAGATGGCGTACTCGTTGCTCACTTCCGGGCGGACACGCGATGCGTTTGATTTGTCCCAGGAGACCACTGCGTCACGTGAAAGGTATGGCCGCAGTTTGACAGGTTCGAGTTTGTTGATAGCTCGGAGGCTGGTTGAATCTGGTGTTCCGTTTGTCAGTGTGCACCAGGAAATTTTTGATCATTACGGGCATGCCTACGACATGCACTCGAATAATTTCAGCATGCTGAAAGACATGAATTTGCCGTTGTTGGATCAGGTTGTCCCCGCACTGCTTGAGGATCTTGATGCACGCGGGCTCTTTGACTCCACCCTGGTCGTGGTCATGGGTGAAATGGGTCGGACTCCCAAGATCAATGGAAGTGCCGGGCGGGATCACTGGCCGCAATGTGGGTTCAGCCTGCTGTTTGGTGGCGGCACCAGACAGGGACTTGTCTATGGGAAGACCGACAAGATTGGGCAATGGCCGACATTAAATCCCGTTTCACCGGCAGACCTGGTCGCTACTTTTTATCAGTTGATGGGCATCGACCCTCATCTGGCAGTACCCGATCGAAGCGGTCGTCCCATCCCGATTGCCCATGGTGGTGAGCCGATTTCTGAGTTGATTGCGTAAAGCTGTTGCGCCAACCGGAACCGCGATTGAGTTCTTGTTCCCAGTGGGCAGTCCGTCGAGTGCCCTACTTGTGCGGCTCGCGGCCTCAGCGGCGTTCGGCAAGCTAAGATTCGGGGTGCGAGTATTTGAGTGCTGTCGGACCTGGGGTGGAAAGCGCAGCGTTGGACACAGCGTTCGACTGCTCGTCGAGAATTACCTGGTTCACCCATGTCTCCTCATACACCTGAAAGCCGGTTTTGATGTAATTGGGGAGTGCTGCGGGATGATCCAGGTCGCAGGTGTGTAGCCACAGACGTTGAGGACTGTGTGTCCAGGCTTCAAGAGCTGTCCAGCGCAAGAAGAATTTTCCCAGTCCACGTCCCAGAAACTGTGGAAACAGTCCGAAATAGGCTAATTCAATTTCATTTGGTGTCCGGCGATCCAATTCGCAATACCCGGCCGTTACACCTCGCACATGCAGCGTGAATAAATCGACACGCCTGTCGGTCAGGACATTCTCAAGTTCTGTTTCCGGCATGACCAGGCGGTCATACCAATGGAGCTTTGAACCGACGGAACGATAGAGAGCGTGATAGAAAGAGACACTTGGCGATAGCACCTCGTGGATCTCTACATTTTCTAGTGGGTTCTCCAGGTGCCCCTCTGGCCTGTGGAGCATCTGCAGATAGGTCGTTTTGGTTTGGATTTCAGTTTTGGCCATCGGAGTCCGGCGGGTAGCGATAAAGCTTGCGGGTATTTCCAGAGTATTGGGCGTTCCAGAAATAACATCAAAAGCCGGCTGGCGATAGCACGTACCACTCTGCCTGCTTTTTCCGGTTTACCGTGGTTTTTCAGGACCGCAAGCAGTTGTGGTATTCGTACACGGTCAAGCCAAACTTGCACACGCCAACGCGTTGCGAGTATGATTGAGGCACTCGCGGTGTCCGTGAGTCACCTCGAACAGTAACTGGTTCTCGAGTCAATAATGTCCTTGTTTTTTCGCACTTATGGGAGTGAATAATGAGAAGATTGGCATTCAGTGTTTTGATGTTAGCAATTTGTGTCTCAGGTGCAGTCGTAGCCGCCGAGACCGAGAAACAAGCCAAAGAGCCAAAGAAGACGGTTGTCGTCAATGGTGCGGCACCTGAATTCAAGATCAAGGATTCAGATGGAAAACTGATCGATCTCAAGAAGCTGACCGAGAAAGGTCCGGTTTTGGTACGGTTGACGTGTGGCTGTTCGGGTTGTGACAAGGAGCTGGCATATTTTCAGGCTATGCACAAAGAGTACAAAGGCAAAGGCCTCACCAGCCTGGCGATCTTCCGCGAACCCGACACCAAAGTCGAGAAGTACGTCAAGCAGAAAAAGCTGAACATGCTGTATGCCGTCGATTCCAAGGGCGACAGCTGGAAGACGTTCCAGACCAAGACGATGCCCACCAATTTCCTGATCGAAAAGGGTGGAAAAATCAAGTCGATCGCCGCCGGATGTGATCCGACTGGTCTGGTCGCCAAGGTTCTGTCCAAGAAAGTAGCTGCGTTACTTTCGACGACTGCAGTCGACGTGAAAGCTGTTGTTGACAACAAGCAGAAGAAGTAGCGGTTGTCGCGTTTTACGCGTATTCAAGAGACAGGCAACTGCCTTGTAGTTGCCTGTCTTTTTTTGTGCGCGTGTTGCTCGGGAGACACTTCTGATTCAAGCAGTCTTTTCGTTTCGTCAGAACGCAGCGATGCAAAGGGCGCGACCACTGGAATGTCGGAGAAGAGTGATCAACAACAGAAGCGTGTACTGAAGCTTATTCAAATAGCGTTTTGTGGATAGCGTAAATGAGCACTACCGCTACAGGTAAGAGCCATTCAAACACCCCTCTTACCCGTTGATTTCTTTTTGGCTCTTCTGTGGGAGTTGTTGATGGAATAGGTATAGGAGTCTCTTGTGGTGCAGATTTCTGCCAACTCAAGCTAAATCAGAAATCAGCTGAAACACACGGGCGAGGGCAATGGGCCACTGTCTCAAGCTGACAGTCGCGATATCAGTCTGCCGATTTCGGAGCATTGAATTTTTTGGTCGGTTGGGGGACTTCGAGTTTGGGTGACCAGGGACGCCGGTAGTCTCGTGACCAATGGCAGCCACCGATGAATTCCCACGGTCGACCCTGGTCATCGAGTTTCTTTCCCTGGAAGGCGGTAAACAAGGTCCCGTCGGCCAGTTCGACTGTGGTGGGTTCCGCCAGTGCATCCGACAACGGTATGTTGTCACGTAGTACGATTTCTTCCGTCCAGGTTTTGCCGTAGTCGGAAGTAAAACGGGCGCGTACACCAAAGGGTGGGGCAAACCGGCGTTGATAGGAACAGACAATGGTCCCGTCCCGTAATCGTGTGGGGAGCGGATGCTTGGCCTGGATAGGGGTCTGTGTCGCTTTCGTCCAGGTACGTCCTCCGTCAGCGGAAGAAATCGAATAGGCGTGACTCCCCAGTCCAGTGCGCAGTAACACGAATATTTGCCCGTCCGAGTTGATGATCGGAAAGGTTTCACTGAATCCGTGTGCCAGTGGCGACAGTCGACCGTCGGCTGCGCGGATAGCTTGCCATGTCTCACCGTTGTCTTCTGAACGAATGCAATAGACACTCCATCGTCCCTGTCCGTAGCGGTGCAGGCGATTCTTGGTTNTAGCACTGGGATCTTGTTTGAGGGGGACACGCTCCGCTGGTGTCGCGCCGTAGCCGAAATAGATCAGTGCGCCATCGTGGAGCTGACGCAATGGCCCACGGCCGACAAAATGTGCAAAGAAAGGCAGCTGTTTGTGGATGCCGCGTTCTTGCCAGGTTTTGCCGCCGTCTGTTGATCGCCTGGCGATCAGGTCATAGATGATTGCACAATAATCTTCCTGCGGACCCAGGTCCCACACCTGATACCCTTTCTGCTCAAGCTGTCGGATCTCGGTCCGTGGGAACCGAAAGTAGCCACTGCTGCTGACCTCAAGTAGTGTGTGGTCAGCCAGTGTGACGCGATTGGCGACTGGCGTCGGCGCGGCTCGGTTGGTGATTTCCCAAGTTCGCCCGCGGTTCTTGGAGAGCAGTGTGACGTGTTTGGCCAGCGGGCTCCAGGCATCTGTTGTATTCGCATCGCCGGGAAACAGGATGGTTAAGGGCATCCACAGCTGGTCGTCCTGGTCTACTTTCAAGTGTCCTTTACTGAACGTTGAATAATGGCCCTGATATGTGGCGCTGTGGAGAATGTCGTAGTCGAGTTTCCAACTTTTGGATGTCGTACTTGGGATGGGTTCTGCCGCCTGCAAACCATGGTTCAGGCGGATCAAAGACCGGCCGAAGCTGAGGTCGCTCTCGGTTGCGATGCCACTCAGTAGCAGTCCAGTGATCGCGTGCCATACCAGGTTCGTTTTCATCAGGTTCACTCCGGGCGGATTACAGGGCGGAGGCTCTTGGTACGGAATAGATAACATTTCAGCTGGCTGGATGAGACGGAAGCCGGCACGACTGACCATGTGACGCAGTGAATCGGCGACTACCTGACAAACATCAATTCGTTGGAGCTGAGCAAGACCTGGGCGTATTGCTGCCAGGGTGTCAGTTTTGGTTTGGTGATCGACGGGTTGTTGTTTTGTGGGATGTGATCGGTATTGAGTGGGCGGTTGCTCTGGAACAAATGGTCGATATTAATATGGCCCCAGCCGCCGGTCCGGCGGTCAACGATGCGGATCACAGCTGACTTGTTTCTAAGGTCGCTGATATCCCATGTTTTCCATGCCAGCTGTTCGCTGCCTCCAGAGCGGTCGTTGGGACCTGTCGCTGTCCGTACCGTTTTTTTGTCTATCAACAATTCGATGCAGGTGTTCCCAGGATATTTTCCACCTCCTACGAGAAAGTGGATGTACTTTCGTTGCAGTTGCAACGGCGGCGACGTCAGCGTGCCGGTTGTCTTGTCGCCTTGATAGAAGGTGTTGACCAGTCCACGGCCAAGGAATCCACTGACGCCCATCTGGTTGGGAAGCGCACCCTTGGCCGGACCGGGTCCAAATGCCTCGCCGGTTACTTTCCAGTCACCGTAGGTGTCTCCTTCAAAGTCGGCGATCAACAGGTCGTCGTTCTCAGAGGGCGGATTCACGGACGCGTCGCGTGTTTTCTCGCCGTGGCCAGGTTCCAGGAAGGCGATCGCTATCTCCCGTTCTTGCGTGGAGGGCGGCCGGCCGAACAGGAGCCGGTACGCGTTGTGAACGCGAGTTGGATTGTCGTTGGCAGAAGACTCGATGCGCGCTGAGAGTTCGCGTGCGCGGTCCAGCATGATTGGGCTGTTCAGCAGGAACAGGAATTGTTGCGGGGCAATGCTGGTAACGCGCTTGGCGACTGTGGCCCGCATCAGGGGGAAATCGAATAGCCGCAGGAAACGGTCTGTCGCAAACTTGTCACCATTGCGGCTGGCCTTGAAGTAGACGGTGCGTCGGCGGGCGTGAACGTCGTCGGTCGGGGGCCCGGCAAGCTTGCGATCCAGTACCCCGGTCACGGAGAGTAACGTGTCTCGCCAGCTTTCGGCGCCCAGGCGTCGTGGGTTCATGCGCCAGATCAGACGGTTGTCACCATCTACTTCAAACGCGGACTGCTCCATCTGGCTACGCATCTGGTAGGTAGCCGAGGCAATAATCGTGCGGTGTAAATTCTTGAGTGACCAGCCAGATTGAATGAATTCAGATGCCAGCCAGTCGAGGAGTTGCGGATGGGTTGGTGTTTCTCCCAGGATGCCAAAATTACTGGGGGTGCGTACGATTGCCCGGCCGAAGTGGTGTTGCCATACCCGATTGACGATCACCCGAGCGGTCAATGGGTTGTTCGCATCCGTAACCGCTTCCGCGAGTTCGCTGCGGCCGCTTCCGCGAGTGAAGTTGGGACGCTCGGCACCGCTGAGAATCCTCAAGAAACGCCGTGGGGCGAGGGCACCCGGTTTGAGTAAATTGCCGTGGAGCGCTACCTTCATGTTGGCGCTACCACTTTCATTGAGTGCGTGAAGACCGGTTTTGGGGTCCGTGGTACCGGTGTTGTTGAAAACGCCGGCAAGTGAGTAGTAATCCTGAGTGGGGATCGGGTCAAATTTATGGTCATGACATCGTGCGCAGGATACGGTGAGCGCTAACAGGCCACGCGAAAAAGTGTCCATTCGGTCGTCGAGCGTTTCGGATTTAGATTGCGCCACGCTCTGCGGGTCTCCGCCATCGGACCGGTATGTCGGGCCCAAGGCGAAGAAGCCGGTTGCCACCGGTGTTTCAGCTAAATCGCCAGCAATCTGAAGACGCAAAAATTGATCGTATGGTAAATCCTGATTCAAGGCGTTGATCACCCAGTCTCGATAACGCCACGCATGTGGTAAATCGTCAGCATAGCGCGCTACATCGAGCCAGTGTCGTGCCCAGCGTTCCCCGTAGTGTGGTGAGCTGAGTAGTTGGTCGCCGAGGTCCTGAATTGCTTGTTGCAGGTTGTTTCTTGCGGCCTTTAGAAAGGCGTCGACTTCTTCTGGCGCTGGTGGCAGGCCGGTTAGATCGAAATAAATACGCCGGCAGAGTATGCGGGGCGTGGCAGGTGGTGACGGGGACAGGTCGGCGCCTTCCAAGCGTGCCAAAACAAAGCGGTCAATGGCATTGTGTCCCCAGTGCTGGCGTGAGACATGGGGCAGTGTTGGTCTCTGGATTGCATGGAACGACCAATGCTTCTCACGGAGTCGAGAAAAGTCATAGGCTTTTGATTCACGCGTTTGGCCAGCTGGTAGCGACGTTTCCATTGGCCAGGGCGCGCCTAATACAATCCACTTTTCCAGCAGGGCGATTTGCGCCTCAGTTAACTGTCCGATCGGCGGCATTTCAACGGATTGATAGCGTACCGCCTTGATAAGAAGACTCTGCTCGGGTTTGCCTGCCACGATTGCGGGACCACTATCTCCACCGATGAGCAAATGCTCTCGACGGTCCAATTTCAAGCCCCCCTTCGGTTCTTTGGTACGTTGGCTGTGGCACTTGTAGCAATGTTGCGACAAGAGTGGACGAATTGTTTCCTCGAAGAACTCGATTTGCTCGGTAGAAAACGAGGTGTTGTCTGCCCTGACGACGGTTGCGTCTGGTGTGGACGACAAGAACCAGAGTAAGGTCAACAGAGCGGTCCAGACTGGTCTACGGCCATGGTTATGGACAGGTATTGCGGCAGGGGCGGGCATTCTGAAAACTCCCTATTGTGATCACTGTTGGCGTGGTTTTCTTTGACACGAAAACACCCAAAGCCAGCCAACATCATACTGCTGCCGAGCGACCATGTCGCATGACGCATCGGCGGAGTGCGAGCTCGCTGATGTGCGGTGTGGGTTTGCCATGCCTGGCGTGGTTGCACCACACGTCTCAGACAACATGCGCCCTTTTGCAGAGGCTCCATCGAGGTAGTTGGAGTCAGGGGCAATAGTCAGTAGGCCGCTCGTGAGAGCACATGTTGGGCATGCGGTTCCAATACAAAAAAAACGAGCCCGGCGAACCGGGCTCTGGGCTCAGGGTGCGCGGTGCTTGGATACGCCTTGCGAACCTCTGAGCTTGAGCTTCAGTCTATCGACCTGTTTCCCGAAGAGCTATGGGGGATTCGCCGCGACTTTGGCTTCTCCGCTAAACAATCAGCAGTCACCGATGTGTACGGCGTGCAAGACCACAACCGATGATTTCTACTGCTGCGCTGGTGCGGAGCGGAAATCTCTTTGGACGTTCAGTACAGCGTTGTCGTAAGTCGTTGCACACAGCGAGGAATCTATTTGCCGGTCATCTGCCTCGAGCGATTTCACCGAACATCTCGACAATGGACAGCGACACACTGCTGCCATGCATCCATTTTGTTTGATCGATTAGTAAGGCGGAAAAAAAAGACACCGGCGTTTGTCATCCTAGCGGTTCTCGTTTGATTCATGGGGTTTTCGTCGCGGTCTGTTTTGCTGCGGGCTGGTTATTTATCTTCTTCTTCGCGAATTACCGGAGTGCATCCGGGCGACCTGGAACGGGGGTTTGTGTCTGGCATGTCGGAGTCGCCAACTCCGCGGTTAAACGAATACAACGCTTGCCAGTACGTGCCGAGTTCAGGTAGGCGGGAAGCCGCCAGGCCTACTCGCCTTTGGCGACCGGACGAGGAGGTCGCACTGGGTCGGGTTGGAAGGGCACGAATTGAAACGAGTACAAATCCGCGTCCCGCAAGCTGAATCGTAGTCGTACGGGATGGCCTTGCAGGGCGCGGACATCGCCACCTCGTTTCCAGCGTACGGTATGGCGAATGGAGTCGCCGAAGATCTCGGGGCAGTCCTCCAAAGCGGACCCTGGGATCGCTGTGCCGTCGGCTGCTTGCAACTCGACGCGGATTCCTGCTGCTGCGGAGGATTCGAAATTGATTGTCAAGTTGCCACCTTGAAAGACAAACGGCCTGGTGACGAACTCCCCTCCTTGTGCGGATGCCGAAGCCGAGACAAAGCCGTCCGTTCGCAGCGTATAACGGCGCACGTCGGTATGGACTCCCTCCCAGTATCCTTCCGTCGCGTAGAGACTGATTTCATTGGGAGCATCTTGCAAGTGCGAGCGCGTTTCCACGATGCCCCAGAACACGTAATGGTCTCCGTAAGCCCAATTTTCGCGCATTCTTGGTCCAGGTCTAATGAACGCTTCCCGCCAGCGTTTAAAGGTGATTCCGTCGCGGCTGCTCATAAAGAGGGCTTCGGTAATTGCCGAGCCGTAGCGCGGGTGTGAACGGGAACGCGCCAGTCTCTCGTCCAGGCCAGGTAACGCGTAGAGAGGGTCCGCCCATTCCCGCTCAATGTAGCGAGCGGGAAAGCCAACCAGCATGTGTGGCGCGCGGAAGTAGGGAGTGACCGCGTTGGTATAGAGATCGTCGTCGGGGCGTGCCTCCAGTAGTTGCACCGGGACGGGGTCGGGAAACTGCAGTAAGTTCACACTAGTTGCGGTCGCGACGCCTCGAATTCCGCTGGGAAGAGTAATGCGGTGGTATTCACGATACGCGCCGAGCGTGGAGTCCCAGAATGCGAGGTTTTGTGAGTCGAAAGCTCCTTTGGTGACGATCGGATCCGGGCTCAACGGCGAGAATCGTACCCCGTCCCCTGACTTCATCACGTAGAGGCCGTTCCCACGCAAGTCACCCTGACCGATGATCTTGATCCGTTCATCGGGGGGGCAATCCGGATTGTTGTCAAGAAACACGGCAGTCTGCACCGGAGAACAGTTGTTGCCGCGCGTGTCCGGGTGCAGCACAATGTTGTTCGCCTTGGAGCCGTTAAAGTCGTAGAGACCCAGTTTCGGGCGACGCCAGTGAATTCCGTCATCGCTTTCTGCGTAACACAAGTAGTGGGCATGCGGTGGGAGCTTCTTGGCGGCGGGTCCGCTTTCGTGAGGATGATCACGGTAGTGCATGCCGCGGTAATACATCCGGTAGATGTCACCATCCTGGAAGATGGATTGGTACGCACTGGCGTTGCCTTCCCAGGGCGCGTCGGTCCGGAACACGATCTCTTTACGCTCGGGGCGGTGCATCTTGAGTTCGACCTTGCCTTGCATTGAATCGATGAGGAAATCATCGACCAGCAACTCGAGGCGTCCACCGATATTGACGATTTCGTGAGGATTATTGGTGGCGTTGTCTTGCGACGGTGTCAAAGGAGGATACGCCGCATATGTAAGCACAAAAAACGTCACGATCATTGTCGCCGGACGACGCATATTGCTCTCTCCCAATTCTTCAAGAGCCATTTTCAGGACCTGTTTGTGACAGCATTCATAACGCCAGGAGAATGTGTTCCTCTAACTGCCGATTAGAAGCCATTTGGTAGTTTTCGACCAGTGTTCTCAACCGATGCGCACTCCGAGATGAGAGGGTATCCACTACCCTCTTGTACTGTGCTGGTGGATACCGGTGTTGGAGGGACCTGCTGAGTGTGCGACCGGGAGCTTGCTGCGCTAGGTTAACAACTCGTGGAGTACCCGGCCCTCTTCCTGTAACTGATAAGGACGGTTCTGACGGTCAGTGGCCGACAGGTCGTGGATTCCCATTGCGTGGTACAGAGTTTTGGCAATGTCCGAGGGAGTAACCCGGTCCTCGTCTGGATAGCCGCCATGTTTGTCGCTTGTCCCGTATGTTTGTCCGCCCTGAATGCCGCCACCGGCCAGCAGATCCGTCAGGCAGTACGTCCAATGGTCCCGTCCAGCTCCCGCAAAGCCCCCCGATCGTGGGTCACCGATTTGCGGCCGACGCCCCATTTCCGCTGTGACCAGGACCAATGTCGAATCCAGCAGGCCACGGTCTGTGAGGTCCTGCAGTAACGCCGAATAGCACTGGTCAAACTCAGGTAATAGCATTTTCTTGAGACAGTTGAAATTATTGCCATGCGTGTCCCAGGTGCCGGCGCTGGCGCACTTGAGTTCTTTCGCGCGGGCTCGGTCAGGCATCCAGTAGAGCGTGACAAAGGGCACGTCGGCTTCTACCAACCGGCGGGCCAGTAACAATCCCATCGCGTTGATCGTCTGTCCGTAACGTTCACGCACGGCCTCCGGTTCTTGCAACAGGTTGAAGGCATCTGTACCCGCCGAGGATAGCAACGAGAACGCCCGGTCTTGGTGTTTCCGCCATGCCTGGGTCTGACGACTGCTGTCCAGCTGGTGGCGTGCCCGGTCAAAGTCACGCAGTAGTGAGCGACGGTGTAGCAGATTGTCGAGGGTCAGGTTGCCTTGCAACACCAGCGCCGGTGCTTCCAGTTTGAGTGGTTCTTCGACCCTGCCGGAAAGGAGTAACGGATCGTGCTCGACACCCAGCCGTCCGGCGAATTGCCCTGCCCGCAGGTCCGCCGGTCCGTCCGGTGTCCAGGGGTATGAGATCGCGTTTGGCAGCAATCCGCGTCGGGGTCGTTTTGATGCCACAACCGATCCGATGAAGGGCCAGTCATCTGTCTGCTGTCGCCGTTCGGCTGGGACAAAGATGGTGCTCGGATCCAGCTTGTGCCCGGTCAAGTGATAGTAGTAGCCGAGATGTGAATTCGTTGGGTCGGTTCCATCAACGGAATTAACGATCGCCAGCTTGTGCGCCTGTTGGGCGGTTAGTGGCAGGTGTTCGCACAAACGAATTCCGGGTGCCGAAGTTGCCACTGGC
>PBOG01000077.1 GCA_002724245.1 Planctomycetaceae bacterium | reverse complement strand
TGCCGATCCTGGAGAGGATGCGTTTTACCCAATCTACCGTGAGTCGTTCGGTTTTTGCTGATGATCTGGTCGCGGACCGAACCACTGCCCGCAGCCGTAACGGGGGCCGTGTTTGATCTGTTCGTCGTATTCAGTAATGGCCCACGTCTGCCAGGAAGCAGGGCGTGGTGCGTCCCGTATCACACGGGTGCGGTGGTAGCATTCCGAAAGTAGTTGTAGATGTTCCGCTTTCATTTCATCGCGGACCAGAGATAGAGATTCTGTCGGCATTGAGCATCCTTTCGCCAACGTAGTACAGGGGTAAATTGCATCCTGTTTGCAATAAGTCGTGCCCTGCCACGCCGCTCAATAGCCGCTGACTCGCAGTCCCTCTCAGACTCGGTGCTATACCGTGCGAGCTTGCAATATTATCTCAGCAGATCAGGTCCGGTAGCAAGTCGCATTTGCTGCGCGACGGTCGGATCAGCAACGACGCTCTGTTGCTGCGCAAACAAATGTCCGTTTGTTAACCAGTAACAAACGGACCAATAGAGCAACCGCGGACCAGAACGTCTCAGCGGTTGCTACCAGGAGCTGAAAAGTGAGCAAGAAAAACAAGAGGCTGTGCCAACACATCCAGAACGTCTCAGCGGTTGCTACCCCGCCTCCCTAACTGCTTGCCACAAGTAGTTTTGCAACGCCATTTGCGAGAGCCTCCGCATAAAGCACCTTTGGTGAGCAAACACAGGCGAAACGCAAGGCTATCACATGATTCCAAGGCATTACGCTGCAACGGGTTAGGACGTTTGCGAGCGGTCCCCGCGGAATCGCCGGCACCTAACCGCTCGCAACCCGCTGAAATCAAATTGTCGGCCGCTCTGCCACGGACCCGAGTGTAAATTTTGTCCAATTTTACACACCCCAACCGCGCACTGGCTGAAACTGCTACAGTTGCGCGATCCTGGTTCGTCTTTTGCACAACCGGCCAAACTGCGGTCAGTCAGTGCCGCAAAGAGTCTGCTATGGAAAGGCTGCTTGGCTTTCGATTACGAGCTCGCAGGTAAAGAATGTAACATGGCGGCAGACTTCCTGGATAATCATGGTCTGGCCGCACCGGCTGCGCCGGGCAAACGTCACAATTTGGCCGACGTCATTTTCAGTCCGCTGACAGGATGCTGCGCTTTGCTGGCGCTTACGCTGTCGGTCTTCCTGCCGGTAGATGGACTCGAGATCACGGTGTGTTGGTTTCGTTGGTGCTTTGAACTGCCCTGTCCCGGCTGTGGACTGACCCGCAGTATCACCAGCATCTCTCATCTTCAATTCGAAAACGCGTGGCGTTCTCATCCCTTTGGGCCGTTGGTCTATGCACTTTTCGTTGCCAACACCCTGTTGCTCATTATTCCCCAGACAATGCGAGAGAGGTTCAGGAACAAGATTTCCAGCCACAGCTGGTGGCTTTATCCACTCTACATGGCGATTGTACTGTCGTTTTGTGTGTTTGGAGGTATGCGGTTGCTCGTCGTTATGATGTCGACTTTGTGATTTCGTTGTCCTGCTTTTCTTTTTGGCACCCTCCGTACGTGTTGAAAGCGAGGGGGTCGTAACTAAGGAGCTAATATCGTGGCAATCATCTTTTTGCTGTTGGCGATGGTTTTGGGTTTGGCAAGTTTTGTTTGTGGCATCATCATTCTTATCAACGCCTTTCAACAGGATGTCACCAAAGGTTTTCTCTGTTTGTGTATTCCTTTCTATGTACTTTATTTTGCCTTTGCCTTATTTGACCACGAGAAAAAAGGACTCGTTCTGGGCCTCTGGCTTGGCGGAAGTATTGGGGCGTCAGTTCTCCAGGTAATGGCAGGCGCTTTTGCAGGTTAATGTTGCGTGGCGGATTTCGTACCATTTCCATGCTACCCTTGTTCTCTTGAGGCCAACGCTTTTAGGGTGTTTGAGAATGTCAATGGATGAGGGATGCAGGTTCGCAGTTGCGCCGCTGAGGCCTGCTGTGTTGAGGCGGACCAGGACAGGTGTGAGTCCCCTCGGGGGCTTCCGCCTGGCCGACCTGCGGTAGGCGGTACTGGCAATTGGCCCCTTGGAGGACGTGGCGGAGAAAGCCTCGCTTGACAAGGTTGAGTGACCTCACACTCGCACCCGATTACGGGGTGGGGCTACTTTACGATCTTGCACTTGGCAAACAGCTGTAGAAAGTCACGGTTTTGCCAGAGGGACTCGCGACCGTCCTGGGCCAACCAGCGATACAAGTCCGGATCACCAAATCGACCTGACATCTGCGTTTGTAGTTTTGCCAGAACGTCAATCCTGCCAGCGGCAGAATCCGTTTTCCCCCAGGCTTCGTGGACTCGTTCCCACCCCCGCCGCCGCTCCTGCCGCCGGTGTGGGTCCGGTTGCTGGCCCACGCTGTGCGCCAGCCTCTATATTGGTAAGCGTATCCAGACGCCACCCTCATCAAAGAAAGCCTGATTTACTCGTCCCAATGTTTCAGTGTGCCGGAAGCGGCGAACTCAAGCATTTTGTGAACGNGTTCAGGTTGAATCTATTTTGGCGTTCAAGTTGTCATACTAACCACACGNTGCCCACGAGACAGCTTGGAATTCTCATCAGCTGTCTGACCATCGATCNCCAGNTCAGNAAACTGAATTGGCAAACCGAGAGACNGGTAAAACTCGGGCTGGTCTTGCAAATGAAAATGCAGATGAGGTTCCAGGGTCTGTCCGGTATACCCGCAACGGCCGACTTGTTGCCCACGGGCTACTTTGTCGCCAGATCTAAGGCTGATGCTATCTTTGACCAGGTGAGCATAGAAACTGTATTCACCCTCGGCATGTTTGATGATGACATGATTGCCAGCCAGATTGCGGCATAAAAAATTGGCAACACCGTAACCGACAAACAAACCGGCGCTGATGTTGTTGACCGCCGACACGACTTCGCCATCGGCTGCAGCGACTATCGGTTGGTCATAACACAAATATTCCGACAAGCGATTACCCTTCCCTTTGTGACGACGAAATTCTTCATCGGCAATAACAAAGTCGTAGGCATATCGTTGCGCCAGCAGATTCCACGAATGAGAAATGCCCGGCGTCTGGCCACCATTATAAGTCAGCCAACTGCCGTCGAAGGGTAAGCGATAACGCACCTTGTTTTTGTAGTCCGACAAATCGCCGCCAAGCTCGGCCAACCGTGCCGCCGCTTTTTGCTGGCCCAGCAATTGGCGGATGTTGTGCAGCAATTGCAACGGGTTGAGTAAAGTCAATATGCTTGATGGCAAAAAAGCCAACAACACGACGACACTACCCGCGTGACCTGCCGGACCACTGAGCGGCCAATTGACGCCAGGATGACATTCAACTTCAACCTTTTCAGTGCCGACCAGCGATTTGATAATGCGGTCAGTAATAAAATACACCGAAATATATAACAGGATGGTGAATGACAACGGCCAGCGGTAGGCAAAGAAATACTCTACCGATTCATGAATAATTGTCGCCATGCCAAGCGTCATCACGATAGGCAACAGCCCGGTGAGCAAATGTCGCTGCTTTATTGATGGTGCCTTGACGGGGTCTTGCACTGTTCGCCTCCAACTGCGCTGACCAAATTGTTATTGCTCCAAATTGCCGTGGGTCTTTGGTTATAGAGATAATTCCCAATCGTCACGATAGTATCGGACGGCCCTTGTTTAACACCCACCTGCCACGGATGTTCTTGACTTTGAAAGGAACCTGGTTCCCGAAGGTAATCGTGGTGCGCGCTCCATTAGGGGCAGTGCCTCAGTCCTCATCGATCGATGAGGAAGTGACCGAGATCCTGTTGGTGTACACAAGGAGAGAGGCGCCACAGCCGATCAGTGCTGCGGGTCGGTTTGTTTGTCGCGTAGTGTCTCCAGTTCACTTAACCGGGGTACCATTTTTCGCTCAATCAGCCGCCGCTGCTTGGGAGTTCAGGAGTTGCACCCCCGCTGCCCCTACCGACCAATGCCGCTATTGGAGTCTCGGAAAGCGGGAACCTACCCGTATACAAATCAATGCCATGCACCAACCAGTTACA
This sequence comes from Planctomycetaceae bacterium, assembly GCA_002724245.1. Lineage (GTDB taxonomy): Bacteria > Planctomycetota > Planctomycetia > Pirellulales > Pirellulaceae > UBA9264. The sequence goes on along the minus strand of PBOG01000077.1, from coordinate 14,536 downwards.
ACATCGAAAAAATAATGCTGGCGCAGTAGCAATGTGGATACAGCAACCGCTGCTGCCCAAATCCACAGAAACGCCCCTGCCAAGGGAGAAGTCTGGCGACTCATTGCGGAAACGCAGGCCACCGCCAGCCCGACGTGCAACGACGGCAGGTGATTGTGATTCAAATTGATTGCCTCTGCGATGTGAAATGCCTGCTCCCAAAACCCATGGACACTCGCATGGGAAATCGGATAAGCCGGAACGAACAGAAAGCCAAGCCCTGAAAATCCAATCAACGACACCAGCGCAACAGCCAAACGATCTAAGTCACGTCTTGTTCGTATTACGAAGGGCACCAGAAGGAATAATGGATAAATCGACATGTAGGCCAGCACTGCCGGTGGATAGAAGGGTATCTTCCTTTCCCATTCGAACCCCAGGCTCAGGCGATAGGAATGCAGCGATGTGATCCAGTTACACCCGCCGTAGACCAGGGCAAACCAGCAGGCAGCGGAAATTGCAATCCAGACAGAGTGTTTAAGATGCTGCCAGCTCGGCATTGCTGTCAAGGGACCTGTCCGTGAACGCACCGATGAGATCGTACCGTGCGGTGATCGTATTCGCCCGCGGCCGTTCTTACTCACTGTGATCGCCTGTCGGCTCGGGAGCGGGCGTCGTCGCGGGAATCGATTACCGCCACTAGCGCGCGTATTGTCTCAAATAACTGCAGCTTAAATCACTTAAGTCAAACAATGGCGACAGGGAAAATCACAACGCGTCGGCATGGCGACTGTGACCCAGGCCCTCGTACCGTGATACAGCACAAGGCCCGCTCACCAAACATCCGCAGATCGAACGCAATTCATGGCATCGCGTAATCTGCTTCATCAACAACGATAACGAAACAGACTGCGCAATAGGTAGGTGCCGCAGCTCACATCCCCCATGACTCAAAGCAATCACATGACCTCTCAACAACGAATGGCACTCTCCGGAACTGGCAGGCTGCGCCGCACTGATTGTTTCGACTGAAAGCAACACCAGAACTCCAGACATTACCCACAAGAACTATACCAAACCTCTCATTACTTCACGTCTGTGGTATTTGTGAATGTCCCTGCTGAACACACTGAGCAGTTTTTTAATTGGGCGGCTCCTGAATTTTTCCACTTCCATTTGCATAACGGCCAGGTCGTCCCGAATCAACCCATTGATGTCCTTTTTCCATGCCGCATAGACAGGACGACGTTTGAATTCAGTTGCGGTAAGGTGGCAATCTTCGGGTTTCAAGAATGTCGATGGGACATTAAAGAGTCCGCGGTTGAAATCCGCATCGAAATCTCGAACCGTCGAACACCACCCCAGTCCTTTAATCATCGCCGGCGTGCTTTCCGCAGACGTAAAGCCCTTCTCAAAGACAGCACAACACAGGTCAAGGCTTAGTGAGAACGTCTGTTCATGTTGCTGCTCTAATTGTTCTGCGGTCCAGATCTCCCTATTCACAACTCTCCGGTAGTCCGCTTCCATCACGGCAATAAGCTCCAACACCTTTTCCCTGATCACGCCTCTCTGTTCATCTGGGACAGAGGCGTTGAACGCTTCTCCCAATTGAGCCAGTTCTGATTCCCCAAAGGATTCTGCACGAAAATCCGCGATTATCTGATGCACATATCCGGGAACGTCGGAATGAACAAGATCCCCGTCAAGATAGTCATCAATCGTCTGCAGAAAGAAGAAACCGAACCGTAAGTAACGCCCTTTGCGTGGCGAAATCAAATGAAGCAGGTAGACACCGAGCACAATCTTGAGATATCGAAGATGCCTCCTTGAGAAAGCGATGGCCAGTTTGACACAAATCCATTCGACCCGTATCCGGTTCAATGGTGCCTCTCTCCTTTGCTTATCTCTGACAGGGGTTCCCTGCGAGGACCGGCTTCCAGCGGTGCGGGTCTTGTTCCTCCCCACATCCTGGTCAGTATTCTGAAGTAGGATTGCTCTTCAGTGTCCACTGTAATTTCAGGCAGGTCTGCCCAGCCAACGTCGGGATAAAGGTGATGCGTCAGATGATAGTTGTAATTAAGAAGGACACCTGAAAAGAATCGATTCATGCCCAGATTCCATGCGCCCCATTTCGAGTCGAATTCAGAATACGCATGGTCAACGTACTGAAGATTACTCCAGAATATCGCGAACGGAACGTGATAGAGAATCCAGTCTCCGAAGCTGATCCCGAACGAAGCACACAGTGCGACCTGGAACAGGAGTGCAAACAACAGTTCAGCCTTGATGAGAGTCTGGCTTTCTTCCAGTGCTGCATTCAAGTAGTTTGCAGAACTTGTTTGCACTGCAAAGTGCGTACTCTTATTCCTCCATCTTGAAGCTTTTTTAAAACGAGTAGGAATGAGCAGATAGAAGAACACTCCCGCCACAGCAGTAAACCAGTATATGCCGGTCAATATCGAGTACCACTGGGCCGATTTGATCCACCTTGCATCTTTCGGACGGTGATATTCAAACTGTTCAAACAGACTTCTGTTGTTTCGGTGATGATTCAGATGAAATCGTCGCTGCAAATGAAACGACGTAGGAAAAAATGCCCCTAACACGACGCCTGCTGCTTCATTGATATAAGCATGACGCGAGAAGGAACGGTGAACGGCCTCATGAAGAAGACTGAACGTTGTCATCAACGTGCACATGGCCACAAAGCTTAACGCAATGGCCCACCAGCCATCCGCCAGTGAGTAGAAGTACAACGTGCCAATATTCAAGACGAGTACCAAAGCGGTGATACTGAGGTTACCACGCGTATGGTCGCGGTTCTTAATATCTGATATGTCCATAAGTGTTTCCCGTCGGTCACCAGCTTCTTCAGGACGAACTCTCTCTCGCCCGCCCCCCGCCGCAGACGCATTGCCTGACCGTTGCAGTTCCCGCCACAGCAGTTCCGACGAATGGCGGCCCGTCACCGTCATTCGGACGCACTCTGAACATCACCTGCGATCGGACCGCTCATGTGGTGTATGACCACGACATTCTGAACACCACACCACAGGGAATTCCGTTGTTTCCTGTGCTGGTCTGATTATTACCGGTGCGCAATCGAAGTCAGATTCGCGAGCGGCACTCTACCCTCGAAATACCAGCAGGACTGTGGAACCCTATCTGGCAGCAGCCCGCATTTTCCTGCCGATCAGCCCCCCGATGATCAGCCCCGCCAACGCCGCGCCCGCCCCGACAATCCAGACCATTTGCCGAGCCCAGACGAGGAGTGGACTATCAAAGGCTCCAACAGATGCAGTGACTGAGACCAGCTTCCAATCGTTCGCCTCTTTGATCATGGTGGTGGACCACGGCCCCTCTATCGTGAGCTTACTCCCGCGAAGGAAAAAACTGCTTTTGGCCGTGCCATAGGCGATTGCCATTGTTTGTCCGTACAAATCCGACAGCTCCGCGACCTCGGTGGTCATTGTGAAACGATCGACGATCGCATTTTCACCGTCGGTCTTTGACTGGAGGTATTCGATAACCTCATCAACACCGTGGCTCTGCGTTCCGTCAAGCCACACGACCACTACGTTCGAAGAAAGGAAGGGCCGCAAATCTTCCCAATTGCCTTTCGCCACGACCGATTCGATTTCGGTGCGGAACTCTCGAAGTTGATCGTGAATCACCTCATCGCTTGATTGAGGAGATTCCCCCAGCACCAGGTCCCCGGTTGAGTTTTCGGTATCCTGCGCTGTCGCCAGCGAGGCACTCAGCAAAACGACTGCGAGGTGCGTGGGCAACAACTGTGGAAACACGAGATGTCTCGCAAAAACCTGTCCAACCGTTCTCAATGTTTTTTGCATCGCTGATCACCTTGAATTGAATTGAGTTCTGCGGCCCACTGAAAATACTTCACCATCTCGTGATCGTTTTCGGTGAGCGAAAGAGGGTTGTAGCGGGGACTTCCAAGCCCCGAATGTTCATCTCGCAGGTACACCGTAGTTAGCCATCGTCTGATGTGTAACATCAGACGTTCCGCGACAGGCCCGACGATTCGACTGCTAATACGTGGAGTAAACACGATAACTTCGCACCGCGTGTGCCCGTCACTCAGCGGTTCACTAATGACGAAAAAGCGACTCTTTCGTTGACCAAAATCCCCGGTGACAACAGCGAATGTGCCACCCCAGATCGTCAAAGTAATTCGCACGCGATCATTTATTACCCACCGCAGAAAGCGGTCGGAGTATTTCTCTCCAAGCACTTCAGCCAGGTAACTGCTGCGGCGGGCAAAGGGTGACGGAGTATCGACCTGCAAGGGCTCGAGTAGGCGGCGCCCGTGAACAGAAAGAAAGTGCTGGACATCGAATGCGTGAGCGTTGACCATGTACCACGAGCAGGACGCGGTAAAACCGCGGGGATCAATCGACCGATAGTTTTGCGGAACTTCGTCTATAAAGAAGGGAAGCGGGAACGTTGGTTCGAGCCCATTGAAAAAATAGACCGAACCATGACGCTCCTGGCAGGGAAAGACCTGCTGGACTGCAAAGTCGGGAGCACTCGTGGCGCCCGGAACTTCTCTGCAGCGGCCGTCGCTGCCGTATTTCCAGCCATGGAACGGGCACTCAATACAGCTGCCGACAACTTTACCCAGTCCGAGATCTGCTCCCAGATGACGGCACGTTGCATCCATCACGACTGCTTCTCGATTAGAATTCCGGTAACCGACAAATCGGCGATTGAAAACCGTTCGCGCGAAGGGAGTCCGGTCAATGTCGCGACTGGCGCACAGCCTGTACCAGGATTTCGGAAACGGCGAAAAGTCGGATATCTCGGGTGCCCGCAGTTCTTCTGATACGTGGCTTTCGGAACGAGTGACGCTCACTTCAGCTCCTCCGATAGCTGGTGTCCCGCAGCGTATCTCAGAAAGCCTCGACATAATGGCTGGACCTGAAAACGTGGCCTCATGTAATGATCGGCTCCCCTGACCGGGTAAACGATCCCCGGTGCTCGCAGCGCGTCATGCAGCAGAATCACACCATCGTTCGGACCTAATGCGCCGATTTGACGATGGAATCTTCGAAGCTTTTCCAGTGTGAAATCCTCCTCAGCCGGAAAGCCGACTGCGTGCACAATGTTGATGTGGTCGGGCGCTTCGAAGCCCTCAGCGAGCATGCCGTCATAACGCATGTCCAACACCGAAGCGAATGACCAGCGGCGCACCGCGAATAACGCTCGAAATCCGAGCATTCGCAGTCGCTGACGAGCGATGAAATCAATGACGGGGGAACCAAATATAATCCCGCAGACATCTACCCATCCGACGACACTGGCAAACCGCTGCCCCAACGGGTCCAACTGCATCGCGGCGGCGATCTCCGATCCTCCTTTGCTGATGGAGGCCAGCACCAGTGGTCGATCGGAGTTATTCTCAAGATAACGTAGCAGCACTTCCGCATTCTCAACCAGCCGGCCGGTGCTCGCCGTCGAAATTACTTCGTAGTCCCAGCCCAGCTGACGTGCCGCTTCGATTAACATTCTTCCGTCCGCACCACTGCCGGGATATTCCCGATACAAGAGGCCAGGAACTATGATGACTTTCAAGTTGCCGTCGATATGATCGGCTGGATCACACATCCGATCGATTGCTCGAATCGCCGGACCGTGTGCTGCTGATTCGCGAATGCTCTGATAGAGCACCTGCGTCGTGTCATCGAGTCCTTGTGATTGAACGAGACTCTTCAGTGCCGACTCGTCCAGAGCCTCAAGCGGGATCCGGGCAGTTGAGCCCTGCTGTCTATTGGTGTGTTTGGAGATCATAGGGCATTTCCTCGCCACCCATCGTCAACAAACATGAATCTTCCGCAGGGAATCGCCTTCAAACCATGCAGATACATCAGCATACTTTTATCATAAGCATTCGTTCATACAATGGGGCATGAGGTATCAGGTATGCGTGAATTCTTTCAGCAGGTCGGCAACAACGAGCGGCATGCTCTTGCCACAATCTATCCAGCGGTTTGAACCACATGAGTATTCAGGGCAACACAGTCCCCAGGGTTGTGATGTGGTCGGATTGAGCATTTTTATTTGAACAGAGGCAGGCTAACATTCTACTCAGCTGCGGACTTGGAAATGGGTGTTCGAATTTCTACCTGTCAGTTGGCCGTTCCTCCGGCCATCGCAAAGAGCTTTCAGCTGGCTGCGTGCATTGGTTGTTCAGCAGAGTGGATTCGACAGACAGCAGGTGTCGAACGTCGTCATGTGGCTCACGGTGATGACGATCCGGCAGATCTGGCGGCAGCAGTTGTCCGTCACGTGATTGATGAGACCGGGGCACCCGCTGGCGTGTTGCTCGCTGCCAGGGTTTTCCAGTGGTGTGATCATAATCTGAAGTCATCAATGAGTGCGATCGCGCGTGTTGCGGGAATTCTGGAACTGTTTCAGCCAGCCGCCAGACGCCCGCCAGAGCCTGTGCAGGACCCGGCCGTGCCGGCAGGAAGTGCCGTATGACCCGCCCGTTCCGCATCGCGCTCATTTCTCCGAAGGGGCCTTTGTATCGGCGGAAGGGGGGGATTTTCCGGAAGTCACTGCGGTACATGCCGCTGACGCTGCCAACACTCGCGGCATTGATTCCCGACGAACTGAACGCCGAAGTCATCTGCATCGACGAAGGCATCGAGGATGTCGATCTGAACCTCGATGTGGATCTCGTTGGAATGACCGTCATCACCGGCACGGCGCCGCGTGCGTACGGGCTGGCTGCCGATTTCCGTAACCGCGGCAGGACTGTTGTGCTTGGCGGGCCGCATGTCACCCTCGTCCCCGACGATGCTCAGCCACACGCCGACAGCATTGTAGTCGGCTACGCAGAAGACGAATGGCCTCGACTGCTGACCGACTATCGGCTTAATCAGCTTCAGCCTCGATACACCCAATCGGCAAACCTGGACCTTGCTGGTCGGCCGCTGCCCGATCGCAGTGTGCTGCCGGAACAGCGTTTCCTGACGGCGGATGTTTTTGAAGCAACTCGGGGTTGCATTCACGACTGTTCGTTCTGTGTCGTGCCTTCCGCGTGGGGCCGTAAGCCGCTGCAGAAGCCTGTCGATGAAGTTGTCGCCGACATCCGTCATCGTAATGCGAAGCGAGCCATTTTCATCGACCTGAATATCATCGCCGATCGCAGTTACGCAGCACAGTTGTTTGAAGCACTGATTCCGCTTCGCATCCAGTGGTATGGGCTGGCAACAACGTTGCTCTGCGAAGATGTGACTCTGCTGGATCTGGCAGCGAAGAGTGGCTGCCGGGGTCTGCTGATGGGGCTGGAATCAATTCGGCGCGAGAATCTCGAACAGAGCCACAAGCGATTCAATCACCCGGATGGTTACGGACGTGTTGTCGAGTTACTGCATGAGCGACAAATCGCACTCCAGGGCTGCTTTGTATTCGGAATGGACCATGACACGCCCGCGGTCTTTCGGGAAACGGCCGAGATGGCCGTTGACATCGGAATCGACCTGCCTCGATTTGCCATCGTCACACCATTTCCCAGCACCGGTCTGTATCGGCAACTGGACCAGCAGGGTCGACTGCTGACTCGAGACTGGAGCCTCTATGACGGCCAGCACGTTGTCTTCCAGCCTGCTCAACTCGAAGTTGACGAACTGCTGCACGGCAATGAAGCGGCGTGGAAATACGCATACTCTTGGCGCAATATTGCAGCACGTCTGCGACAGACTGCCGCTCCATGGTACGTCGCCATGTCGACGAATCTCGGTTATCGCTATTACGCTCACCGGCTTTCCCGATTTTATACGTGCGACTGGATGTCCGGGGCGAACCCGGTTCACAGTCTGTTGCCGACATCAGCCGTGCCCCCTGTGAATATCGTTTCAAATGGGGGCGGGTCATGACAGGAACCCCCTTCCGAGTCACCATTATCCATCCGTGTGTCGGTCGGCACATCGGAATGGAGAAATACATTCGTACATGGAAGATGGAGCCCTTGTCAGCAGCGATGGTCGCCGCTTTGCTTCCCTCGGATGTCGAACGCCGATTCTACGACGATCGGCTCGAGCAGATTCCCTTCGATGAACCAACGGACCTGGTGACGATCAGTGTTGAAACGTACACGGCCCGTCGCGCGTACCAGATTGCCAGCGAGTACCGGCAACGTGGCGTCCCCGTTCTGATGGGCGGATTCCACGCAACGCTGTGCCCGGAAGAGGTTCTGCAGCACTGTGAAGCAATCGTCATCGGGGAAGCCGAAACCCTGCTACCGGAAGTCATTGACGATATACGCCACGGCCAGAACGCAGTCGTGTACCGTTCCAGTGAACGTCCCGCATTACAGACCAGTCCGGATCGGTCCATCTTCCACGGCAAAAAGTATCTGCCGATCCGCCTTGTCGAGTTTGCTCGCGGGTGTCGCTTCCGGTGTGACTTCTGCGCGATACAGACCTTCTTCAACGCAACTCACAGCCATCGGCCGATCGACCATGTGATCCGTGAACTGAAGGACACTTACAGACGACGACAGCTTGTGTTTTTTATTGACGACAACCTGACGTCCAGTCTGTCCCAGGCCAAGGAGATGATGCGGGCACTCATTCCACATCGAATACGCTGGGTCACGCAGACTGCGATCAACGTAGCATATGACGACGAAGCTTTGTCACTGATGAAACGCAGCGGATGTCAGGGGGTCCTTGTTGGTTTCGAGTCACTCGATGCTGCTGCGCTTGGTCAGATGAACAAGGGCTTTAACCTTATGGACGGCGGACCACGTGAGGCGATGAAGAATTTCCGTCGACACGGTCTGCGGATCTACGGCACATTCATTTTCGGTTATGATCACGATACAGAAGCCACCTTTCGCGAAACGATGAACTTCGCTCGTGAGGAAGGTCTGTTCATTGCGGCATTCAACCATATTACGCCGTTTCCAGGTACACCGCTGTACAGTCGAATGAAAAGCGAAAGACGATTACTCTACGACTCCTGGTGGAACGATCAACGCTACAGATACAACATGATCCCGTTCCGCCCAGCGCAAATGACCGCCCGGGAACTGGCCGATCGTTGTGTACAGGCGCGGCGGGAATTCTACAGTTGGTCATCTATCGCGCAGCGGGCCCGCCACACAGTTAATCTACGGGACCCATGGATGTTCATGAATTACCTGATCATCAACGCTATGCACCAGCGCGATGTCGAGGGGCGAAACGGACTTCCCCTGGGCGATGCCAACTGGCAGTCCGATATTCTGCAATCAGAACACGCCGTAGCGGCGGCCGAACTTCTTCGCGAGAAACAACATGGCCCGCTATAGATTTGAACTGGCCACTGAAAGCGATGAACCAGCCCTCCGACGCGTCATGGCTAACGTTTCCATGCCGGGATCAATAGAAATCGCTTTCGGACGCGAACCAGATTACTTTCGTTCAAATTGTGTGCTGGGCCCCGAACATCAGACAATCGTCTGCCGCGACACTCAAAGGAGCAATCAGATTGTGGGTCTGGCCACACGATCGGTCCGCTGTCTGTATTACCGACACAGGATTCGGCGCATAGGATATCTGGCAAGCCTGAGAATCGTCCGATCAGCACGGAATAAGAGCGTTCTTTCGCGTGGCTATCAATTCATTCGTGAACTGCACGAATCCGATCCAAACCCTCCGGAGTTTTATGTCACCACGATCGCAGATGGAAATGTCGCAGCAATCCGGTCACTGACAACCGGCCGGGCGAGCCTGCCGACGTATCGCAAGCTAACAACTCTACATACTCTCGCAATTTCGCAGAATGGCCCCCGATCAAGGCCTCAACCTGAAATTGATGTTCACCAACCGGTTGGGCTTCAGGAAGTAGCCTCCGCCCTGCGTCAGATCAAGTTACGCCGCAATCTGCAACCCGATTACAGCGTGGCAGATTTTGAGCCAGGTGGAACCTTCGACGGACTGAACGCAGAAAACACCTTCATTCTGACAAAATGTGGACAGCTTGCAGCCATTGGCGGTACATGGGATCAGCGGCACTTCAGGCAGTCCGTTGTGCGCGACTATTCGACACACGTCCGACTTCTGCGGCCGCTTCATAATCTGATTTCATCCGTCTGGCGCCGTGCCCCGTTGCCACAACCAGGATGTGACCTGCAGGTGGCGTACCTTGCTTTTCCGTGGGTGCGTGACAGTCACGTCGGCACATTTCAACAGCTGATCGAAGAAGCCCGGCGGCGACTGTCGAAATCCGTGCGAACACTTCTGGCCGGATTCTGCGAAAATGACCCGCTGCTGCCGGTCGCCAAACGACTGGCACACTTCGATTATAGATCCACGGTGTACGCAGTTTCGTGGGATGGTATGACCGTTCCGGAGAACAAGACACCTTATTACCTTGAACTGGGGTGTCTGTAGCATGCAACTGGTCGGACAGATCATTCGAGTCGCTGATGTGTCGACAGCGGACTGTCGTCAGATGCTCAATCTGCTTCGGAAAAACTACGACAATGTTACTTGCACCGAGTTTGACTCAGACCTGGACGAAAAAGACTGGGTCATTCTCACTCGAGAACCCAACAGTGGCGATGTGATGGGTTTTTCGACTCAACAGATGTACAACCAGCAGACAAGTGAGGGGCCAATCAAGGTTCTGTTTTCAGGTGACACCATCGTCAATCCGAAATTCTGGGGAAGTAACCCACTCGCAAAACTGTGGGGACAACTGACGCTCGCTCTGATTGACAGGTACCCACACGAAGACCTGTTCTGGTTCCTGATTTCAAAGGGTTACAAGACTTATCGGTTTTTGCCGGTTTTCTTCAATGAATTTTTCCCACGGTCAGCTACGCAGACACCACCATGGGCAGTCAATGTTCTCCACGATATTGCGTCTGCAAAATTTGGTGACCGCTATGATAGTCAGCATGGAATAGTTCGGGCTGCACTCGATGGTTGTCGACTAAAATCGGGCGTAGCTGATATTTCTCAACGCGTCTCTGATCCGAACGTCCAATTCTTTCAATCCGCCAACCCCGGACACACACGGGGTGATGAACTGTGCTGTCTTGCTCGACTCAGTCGCGAGAACTTCCGGCCCAGTGCGTGGAAGGTAATCGGTCCCCTGAACTCAGGTGAATTTCCACTGGACCCAGAACCGGCTTCTGGTCATGTCGCTTAGCCGTCTGCTGAATACCGCCTGGATGCTGTCGTGCAAGCGAGCACGCACAGCATTTTTAAGAGCGACTCGTCAGGTTCGACTGACTCAGACGTCGCTACTCAGACAAATCATGAACAGTAACCGCGATTGTCGGTTTGGCAGACGTTACGACTTCGCATCAATTCAGGACATTGATCAGTTTCGCAGTAGTGTCCCATTGGCCGACTATTCGGAATTCGAACCTGACATCGAAGACATCTGCGCCGGAAAGTCCGGAATCCTGACATCGGAAGCTGTCCGACTTCTGGAACCAACAAGCGGGACCACTTCCGGGCGCCGTCTTATTCCATATACAACATCGCTTCAGCAGCAGTTTCAGCGCGGCATCAACGTGTGGATCGCCGATCTGTTTTCCCACAGACCAGCGGTTCGGCAGGGGCGAGCGTACTGGTCCGTCACACCCGCGATAGAAAATGAAACGACATCAGGGGGGCTCTCCATAGGCTTTGCAGAAGACACTGAATACCTGCATCCGATCACGCGAAAAGTCGCCAGGAGACTACTCGCCATCACAGCAGACCAGATGCTGAAAGTCGATCAGAAACAAGTGTTTTATGAGACACTGCGACGCCTCATTCACGTACGAGACCTGAGCCTGATTTCGGTCTGGAGCCCGACATTTCTGACCTCCATGGCCTACAGACTGGAAGTCGATTCAGAACGGATCCACCATACACTGAGAAAGTCAGACTACTCTCGTGACCTGCTCGAGATCGTACGGTCGAACAGGCCACTTCCGGACAAACTCCGTGCGATCTGGCCACAGCTTGCAGTAATCAGCTGCTGGGCAGACGGCTCTGCCGCATACCACATCCCGCAGTTGCAGGCATTGTTTCCAAATATCGAGATCCAGCCCAAAGGTCTGATTTCGACTGAGGCATTCGTGTCGATTCCTCTTGTCAATTGTAAGGGCTCTGCCTTGGCAATTCAGTCGCACTTCTTTGAGTTTCAGCCTGTCGATGGCGCCGAGTCGTCTGTCAGGCTGGCGCACGAGCTTATTGAAGGCCACCAATACAAAGTCATTGTGACGACCGGCGGCGGGCTGTACCGATACCAGACACAAGATGTGGTGACCATCGTAGGCCACATCAACGAGACTCCTTTGATTCAGTTCTGCGGTCGCGGCGATCAAACGATAGACCTGGTCGGCGAAAAACTCGCGGATTTTTTTGTGGAAGACGCAGTCAGGAATGCGCTAACAGAGTTACGTCTACGCAACGCGCGTGTATTGCTGGTCCCCGACGCAGAGAAACTTGGGTACCGCCTGTTTGTCAGTTGCTCGCAGCTGATGGTTCCAGCATCAGAGATTCGAGATGCAGTTGAAACACGGCTGAGCGACAACCCCTACTACAAACATGCCGTTCAGGTCGGCCAACTCAGTCCCTTGTCCATAACGATCGTGGAGCATCCAAGAGAACTGGTTCAGGCCTACGAAGATCAACTCGCATCAAGCGGAGTCCGGCGAGGCGACATCAAACCAACAATTCTCGTTCCCAGACAATACGCCGACCGTGTGCTCAAACGACTGCTCCCTTTAGGGACAAAAAACTGAACCGACCTTAAAGCTCTTTGATAACCAGGTGTTGTCGATAGAAGTCGAGGTCAATTTCAGCCGAGAGTCTATCGGGAAGTCAGCGCGTACCTTCATCTCAGAAGGCTCACGTCAGACTCGTGACAGGCATCGTCACGCTGCGCGTCGGTGGTAATACTTCAGCATGCTACCAAATCGCTCTCGGCATTCGATCCTGCCAGCGACGGAATCAAGATCATCGACTGGCTCAATCAACTCATTGCCCAGTCCCTGATGGTTCCGTTCGGCGTGGTAATGCTCAACGTATTCACGCACGGCGTTCTCCAGTGACTTGCGTCCGAAGAAGATCATTCGATCCAGGCACTCAGCTTTCAGGCTTCTGAACCAGCGTTCCATGTAACTCAAGAGTCATGACACGTTTGTCTTTCTTAACCGGAGTTCAAATTATTGGCTCGGTACTCAAGGCCCTGAAACACCTCGTAGCGCAGCCGAAAATTCAGCGTCGGTGAACGGAGAAAAGTTCGAAACGTATCAAGCAGGGGGAGCTCTTCTTGATGATGGCTGCTAGTAAGCAATCCAGCAGAGAAGTTTTCTGCTGCGCAAAGGCAATTTCGGATGTGCTCAAGCAGTGAGATCGAGTTCCTCAAAGCGTTTTAGGAGAACTGCTATCTCTTGAGAATTTGAACAGAGAGAAGCTCTAAAAGCATCAACCCAGGCGTACTTACCTGTTTCACGCAGGTCAAAGCCTCCAAGCTTTGGGAGGCTTTTTTCGTTTGGCATCAACGATTTACGTTGTCTTCGCCGTTTTGCGGTCTTCTGCCAAGTGTTTCTAAACGCTTCCAAGTGCGTTGTTGCTGCACACCATGTGGACACCAAACAGACTTTCGGCCTATTTCAGCACGATAACTTTGCGTCTGTTGTCGCCTTTGGTTCACGTCCACTCGGAAACGACACCCAATAGCTCTTGGTTATGCTGCGACTGTTGGCAACGTTAGCAGCGAGGCGACATAAGAAAAGCCACCAGCAAAGGCTGGTGGCGAGAGCGCGCAAAGTTGTTGGTGTTGCTATTCGGCTTACTCACAGGCATCCCAGATCTTCACTGTCCCTCTCACACGACCACTGACAATTCGCTGGCCATCAGGACTGAAGGCCACGCTAATGATACGTCGAGTATGTCTGGTGAGCGTCTCTCAGGCTACACAATACCGCCTGCGAACGCTGCCATCATCATGGGGATTGCCAAAGCCAGTAGAACTCCCAACGCAATCGCCGACCCGATATGCAATCCGGCGCGGGGATGTTTCCGAGATAACAGGATTAATCCGTAGATCAGCTGACCGGGGGCAATCAACTGGCACGCTCCGATGTACGCCAGCGTGGGATATGCCAATGCGCCAAGTGGTCCCATGTTGTAAACCGTCATGAACCAGACCGGTACACACGGGATAAACAGTAGCGGAGGCCAGATTGTCCAGATCGGATGCCAAGGCGTCTGTGCGGCGGCCTCAGGCTCCGTTGGGGCGGGACTGGCACCTCCAGTGGGATTTCCGGGTTTCATGTTGATCCTTTTCTTTTCCAATTCGGGCTGCACGCAGGAATTACAAGCGGTAGTCTCAAAGACGCTCGATCTTCTGCTTCATAGCTGCTCGCTTTGGAAGGTACATGGACTTGCGTTTGATCAGTGATCTCCAAACATCGGCATATTAACCGCTAGCCGCTCGGACCATCGCGACGATGCCGGCTTTGGTGGATTCATTCAGCTCGGGCCAGGCGTCGATGATCGCCTGTAGATTGGGGTCGATTGTACACGCTACTGCACAG
>PBOG01000076.1 GCA_002724245.1 Planctomycetaceae bacterium | reverse complement strand
TACCAGATTGCCGTTCGAGGGACTGGGACGTTTCATTTCCGGGCATGGGTGGGGGCTACCAATCCGGCGACAGGTGAATTTCGTTGGCTGGGATTTCCCGATATGATCAAGATCGAGGCCACCAAACGCTGGCGGACCTATGCTGGCACGTTTCGGCTGCCTGAGTTTGACACTGCGACGTATCAGATTTCCGGGAAGGTTTCTGCGGCGATCGTGGTTGAGGAAAAACATCAGATTGTCATCGACGAGTTTTCGATTTCGCGACCGAAGTCACCGTCGGCGGAGCGTCCCGAACCGAGATGTGCGATCGGGCCACTATTCGATATGTGACGTGTGCCACTGGCGGGGGCAGTCCACATTGGACGCGGTTTAGGTGCATTGTTTGGACGGGTATGGTGACCCCCTGCTTTGGAGAGAGCGCCTTTGCAGGGCTTGCGGTACCAGGTCCACTGGCAGTTCGCGGCAGGTGCCTTGCCTGGATTGCGTCTGGCCAGCCTCAGAGTAACAGTTGAATTCGTATCCTCCGCCAGGCACGCCCCGACAAGCTTTGCTGGTTGTTGTTCATGGTTGTTCTTCAGAGTGCCAGCAGAATACGACGGTTGCTACTGGTAGAATCGTGCCGTGGTGGCGATGTCGTGGGGCCCTTACGCCGGGGATCCTGGTACGCGTAAGGTGTTGTCGGCGTCTGGCGATCGCATCTAACTGACTATACAGAAAGCCTAATCATGAACAGGTATTTGCAGATACCGGTCGCGTTACTGGGAATTGTTCTGGGGCACGCGCTTTGCGTTTTCGCCGACACTCCGCTCTATGTGTTCAATTCCGACGGTGGCGCTGCGGCGATTGCACATATCAAAGGGAAAGTGACGCAGGACGTTGTCTGTCATGAGTTGGATGAGCTTGAGGGGACCGCGGTTACCGATTTTTTCTGGTGTCCAATTGTCGGCGGGAACGTGTTTATCTACCCCACCAACGTGGGCGAGCGCATGGGTGATAACATCCGCGATTGGGAACAGGTCCATCCCTATTACCGACAACAGGGACAGGCGATGGCTGACAACCTTGCCCAGTTGGTCGACCGTGGTGAGGATCCGATTGACATGCTGGCGCGGCGCGCGCGTGAGTTGAAGATTCGATTCTGGCTCACCTGTCGGATGAACGAGATCCATGAGGATGACGATCGCTTCACGGTGCTCCGGAGCCTGTTCAAGGAGAAACACCCGGAACTCCTGCACGGCAAGAACTATCACCCGGAAGCCGTTTACGCGCCCAAGAAGGGATGGTCCTATGCCTGGGACTATTCCCAGGAAGGCGTGCGGCAGCATTTTTTGGCGCTGTTTGAGGAGTGGTTGAGGTACGACGTAGACGGAATTGAGTTGGATTTTGTTCGCAGCCCGTGCCTGTTTCCACCAGGTAAGGAAAATGAGGGAATGCCGCTGCTCACGGACTTCATGGTGAAGCTGCGGAAACGCGTTGATGCTGCGGCGCGGCGGCGCCAGGGGGTGGTCAAATTGGCTGTGCGGGTTCCCTATTCGCTCGCCCTATGCCGCGCAGCGGGGATTGATATTAAAGTGTGGATGGAACGAAACCTGGTGGACCAGGTGACACCGATGGATCGCGGCTACTTTCATCCGGAGCCACGTCTGCCAGAGTTCGTGCAGCTTGGGAAGCGGCACCGGGTGACGATCCTCGGCGGCATTGAGCCTAAGGTGACCGGTTACCGGCAGAGTAATCGCCAGACGTTTGCCTTGGCCAGTTCGTTTTTACAGCAGGGTGTCGACGGCCTTTACCTGTTCAATTACGACTGTCATCGATCGCGTGCCAAATCGTCGCAATTCGGCGGAGTCTTGCAGGACTATACGGCTGAGGAATTGGAGTTTCTCAAACATGGTGTCGATCCGGACAGGTTGCGGGACCACAATAAACAGTACTTGATTTCGCATGACCGCACTGGACGTCTGGCGGGGGAAGGCGGGATACGTCCGCTCCCACGCGCGCTGCCTGCTGGGGCACCGCAGATGTTCATTTTGCGAGTTGGTGACGACCTGGACGGTGCCCGTGCCTGGAAAAGGATTGGGTCCTCCAAGTTGGTGATTGCGTTGCACAACTGCGTGCCGCAGCGGGAGCAACTGGTCTTGTCCGTCAATGGTGTGACGCCGCCGGCGGAGTCGGTCCAATTCGTGAAACGCAAGTCATTGAATGAGGTCGTGGTCACCGTCGTTGATCCGGCGATGCAGCAGGGCGCCAACAAGATTGTGATTGGACTAAAACCAGGCAGTCCGCCTGGTGGTTGGGTCCATTTGATCGATTGGAACCTCGTCTATGGTACGGCTGTGCCGGGAGCTGGCGCGGGCAGTGGTCGACCACTGCCGGTGCTCGGTCGACAGCAACTCTTTGCGTACATTCCCCAGAGCCTGGAAATCTATGTCAAGGAACCCAGGCACGTGCGTGAACCGAGTGATTGGCCGGCGAATGTGTTGCGTTTCCAATTCCCTGAATCGGTCAATGCCTACGACCCCACGGGGCGTCGGTTGTGGGAGTTTACTTTTGAAACGTCACCGCACGACTGGAGGGTGGTCAGTAAAGCCGAAGAAAGATCGATGGGAGGGGTACGCAAGAATCGAGTGATGGAGTGTGTTGACACGGTGGAGGGGGCCGCAGTCATTCAGCGAAGTGTGACGTGGAGTGACAAGCAGATTGAATTTCAGTTGGATGTTGAGAATCGAGGTGACCAGGTGCTGGCGACCGTGGCAACCAGCATGTGTTTGCAACGGACCGCTGCACCTGACTATTTTGATCGCGACAACCAGCGCACCTTTCTGGTCAGTGACCAGGGGTATGTGCCCAGCCGTGAACTGGCATTTCATCCCCAGAAAATGATGTTCTATGCGGAGGTTGGCACTCCACTTGAGATGGTGGACGGAGCCGCGCCGCGCCGTTTGCAGGAGTCGTGCCTGTTCGTGCTCTCCGCGGATCAGAGGTACGTGCTTTGCTACGGCTGGCGCGATGCGACGATGGTGTTCATGAATCGCTCGGGACGGGTGCGTTGTCTGCACTCTGAGTTTCGGTATCAGGGGCTGGTTCCTGGGGAGACGTTCGGCGCGGAGGGTGTTTTGTTTGTCCAGAAAGGTGGTCTGGAAGCGGCGCATCAACGTTTTCTGGCGTGGAAGCGTCACGAGTCCCCCAGGGCAAGTGGGAAGGAGTAATCGCGGTGGAGTCCCAGGTGCAGGGGCCAGGCGGCGGGGAACATGGCACGGCCTCGCCAGACGCGGTGACCGTTTTGTCTTGCTACCAGCGCTGGTTTCGCGGATATTGGGTGCAGTGACGCAGGGCCCGGCGACGGGCACCCGCGTGGTTAACGAGGAGGTGTCCTCGCGTGATTTAGGACCGCAAGTTTCCATGAATGCTTTCCTGTGTCGTCCATCGAGAATGGTCATTGGGGTCTTGCTGGGACTGGCGCCTGGGCTGTTGTCTGGCGCGGAGGCGGATTTGACGTTTGAACGCGACATCCGACCGATCTTCAAGGCTTACTGTTTAGATTGTCATGGCGCGGAAGATGAGTTGGGGGGGCAGTTAGACCTGCGTTTGCGACGTTTTCTGCTGCACGGTGGTGATTCGGGACCGGCGATTGACGTGGGCAACTCCCGGAACAGTTTATTGCTAGAGCGTGTCACCGCGGGGGAGATGCCACCGCGGGATGTGAAGCTCCCCGAGAAGTATATTGCTACGATCCGGCAGTGGATCGACGGAGGGGCCGTGACGGCCCGCCCAGAACCTGAGCAGATCGGCAAGGGCGTTGGGATCACACCGGAAGATCGGTTGTTCTGGGCCTTCCAGCCAGTTCAACGCCCCGTAGTTACTGGTGCGCTGGGTGATTCCAGTGTGCGTAGCGCCATTGATGCACTGCTGTTGGTAAAGTTGCGCGCGCAGAATCTTCATTTTTCCGCCGACACCGACCGGCTAGGTCTGTTGCGGCGGGCTTCGCTCGACCTGCGCGGACTGGCACCAACTCCCGATGAGGCCGCTCAGTTTTCCGAGGACGCCTCTCCCAGTGCCTACGAGGAAATGTTGGATCGCCTGTTGGCTTCCCCGCACTACGGCGAGAGGTGGGGGCGGCACTGGCTGGACGTGGCGGGATATGCCGATTCGGAAGGGGTGACGACGGCGGATGCAGTGCGATCGTTTGCCTACAAATACCGTGACTATGTGATCCGCTCGTTGAATGCGGACAAGCCATTTGATCAGTTTATCACGGAACAGCTTGCCGGTGACGAGCTGGTAGTACCACCCTATGAAGATTTATCCACGGATCAGATCGACAAACTTGTCGCGACGGGGTTCTTGCGAATGGCCGGTGACGGGACGGGTTCGGGCGCCCCTGATCAGAACGCCGCCCGCAATCAGGTCATTGGAGACACGCTGAAGATCGTCTCCAGCGCATTGTTGGGTTTAACGGTTGGGTGCGCTCAGTGTCATGATCACCGGCATGACCCGATCTTGCAGGCGGACTACTATCGCATGCGGGCGATTTTTGAACCGGCCTACGACTGGAAGAATTGGCGCGCTCCTGGCAGTCGTTTGATTTCGCTCTACACCGCGGCTGATCGTGCCAAGTCGTCCGAACTGGATGCGGAAGCGGGTAAGGTCGCCGCCGAGAAGGCCAAAAAACAAGCCGAATATGTCCTGGCCGCACTTAATAAGGAGTTGGAGAAATTTGATGAGTCCTTGCGGGATTCTTACCGTGCTGCCTATTACACTCCGGCCAACAAACGGACGGCGCAGCAGCAGCAGATCTTCCTGAAGAACCCATTTTTGCGATTACACGCGGGTAACTTGTACCAGTACAACCAAAAGGCGGCCGACGATCTCAAGACGTACGACCAACGCATGAGCGAGATTCGCAGTGGCAAGCCGTTTGAGGATTTTCTGCGGGTGCTGACTGAAGTGCCAGGCAAGGTTCCCGTTACCTATCTATTTCATCGTGGTAACGCAAGTCAGCCGAAAAACCCGATCGAGCCAGGGGCCTTGACGATTACCGCGGGCGACGGCCAGCCGGTGGCGATTCCGTTAAACGACCCTGCGCTGCCCTCAACGGGCCGCCGTCTGGCCTACGCGCGGTGGTTGACGTCCGGGCACCATCCTCTCACCACGCGAGTGTTGATGAACCGGATGTGGATGCATCATCTAGGGCGTGGGTTGGTCGATACGCCGTCTGACTTCGGCGCGATGGGACTTGAGCCGACGCACCCAAGAGTGCTTGACTGGCTGGCGAGTGAGTTGCTCGAGCAGGAGTGGAGCTGGAAGCGGATGCATCAGATGATTATGACATCGACAGTTTATCGTCAGCGTTCCCAACGTGACCCCTCCCGGAATGCGATCGATCCAGAGAATCGGTTTCTCTGGCGGAAGCCGATCCAGCGTCTGGAAGCGGAGATTGTCCGTGATCGGATCCTGGCGACGAGTGGAGAATTGAACCATCAGATGCATGGTCCACCGGTCTCAGTACGAGCCGATGACGTCGGACAAATCGTGGTAGCTGCCGGAGCTGCTGGAAAGCGCCGCAGCGTTTATGTACAAGTTCGTCGAACGATGCCGGTATCGATGTTGCGTCAATTTGATATGCCAGACATCAAGGTGAACTGCGAAAAAAGGGCTACGTCTACGGTTGCACCGCAGTCTCTGACCTTGATGAACAGCAGTTTCATCCTCGAACAGGCCGAGGCGTTTGCCAGACGGTTGCAGCGAGAGGCTGGTAGCGATCTCGAACCGCAGGTGCGGTGGGCCTGGCAATATGCGTTCGCCCGGCAACCAACGGAACGGGAACTGGCACGCGGCCTGACGTTCCTGGCAGGCCAGGTGGCGTATTTGGAGGCACGTGATGCGGCCGTGACAGGCGACCAGGAAGCGAAGGAGCCGTCGGGCTTGCCGGCACCGCTGCAGGCTTTGACCAGTCTGTGCCAGGTGCTCATGGGTTCGAGCGAGTTTTTATACAGCGACTGATGATCTTTGTAGACCCTTCGAGAGTGGTTTCTGGGACGCAGCGGAATTGACAACAATGCAGTTTGGGAATAATGACGTGACACGTTTGATACCAGTTCGGGCTTCGCGGAGGGAATTGCTTTCACGCGGTACCTTTGGCGCGGGCAGTATTGCGCTGGCATTGCTCCTGAAGCAAGATAAGTTGCTGGCGATTCCCAAGGATGTGCTGGGACCCAGGACATTCGATCTCAAGGCCAAGGTGCCTCCGGTGCAGCCGCGTGCGAAGTCGCTGATTTCGCTGTTCATGCACGGCGGTCCCAGCCAGGTGGATCTGCTGGATCCCAAGCCGGAACTGACGCGACGGGATGGGGACTCGTACGACGGGAAAGTGGTGTTTAGTTTTTTCAATCGCGCGACCAAGCGGCTGTTGGGGAGCCCCTGGAAGTTCCGGAGGCACGGACAGTCCGGGACTCCGGTTTCGGAATTGCTCCCGCATGTGGCAGGGATTGTTGACGATCTTTGCGTGATTCGATCCATGCACACCGATACCAACGATCATGGCACATCCATCCGCAAGTTAGTGATGGGATCGACGCGTCCCGAACGTCCCGCCTTCGGTGCGTGGCTGACGTATGGTCTTGGATCGGAGAACGAGAATTTGCCTGCCTATGTCGTGCTCTCCGATCCTGGTGGGCACCCGACATTGGATATTCGCAACTGGTCGAACGGTTGGTTGCCGTCGATTTATCAGGGTACGGTGGTTCGTTCCCAGGAGCCACGGATTCTTAATCTGGAGCCGCCGCCGCAGCTCAAGGGGACACTGCAGCAGCAGAACCTGAGTTTGCTTCAGGACCTGAATCGCGACTACGTCGCGCGACATCCCGGGGAGTCTGATCTCGAAGCCCGGATTGCTTCCTACGAGTTGGCCGCGCGGATGCAGACGGTTGCCAAAGAGGCGCTCGATATTTCCCGTGAGACCAGGAAGACTCACGAACTTTATGGATTGGACGATCCCGCCAGTCGCGAATACGGGACGCGCTGTCTGATCGCGCGCCGGCTCGTCGAACGAGGTGTGCGCGTGGTGCAGCTGTTCCTGCCCAGCCAGCCGTGGGATTCGCATACTCAAATGCGCAAGAAACTTCCTGAAATATGCCGCAAGACCGACAAGCCGAGCGCGGGGCTGGTGCAGGACTTGAAGGCGCGGGGGTTGTTGGATTCGACACTGGTGCACTGGGGTGGTGAGTTTGGCCGCTTGCCGGTCAGCGAAGGTGTCCCGGCGGTCGGCGGACGTGACCACAATGGTGAGGGTTTCAGCTTGTGGCTGGCGGGTGGTGGGGTGCGCACCGGGGAACCTTATGGAGCGACCTGTGACTTTGGCCATCGCGCCATGGTGGATAAGGTCAGTCACCATGATTTTCAGGCGACGTTACTCCATCTCTTCGGTTTGAAGCACGAGGACCTGACCTTCAAACACAATGGTCGTGAGCAGACCTTGACTGATGGTCAGGGGTGCCGCGTGGTCCATGATATATTCAGTTGACGATACGCGGCTGTGCGTTCGCGTGGCGAGGTTACGCTAGGGTAGTTGTGTCGGGGTGTCGGTCCAGATCCGTGCCACATCGGCAGCCAGTTGGCGAGTCGGTGTCCGCGGGCGTTGTGGCCGGCATGTTTCAGCGGCCAAGCCAGCCGGCTTTCCTGCTGAAGCGGGAAAAACCCAGCAGGAGAGTGGCTACCGTAATGATCACGGCAGGCATGATCAGGCCGCTGGGTCCCATGACCGTCACTCCGCCTGCAATTCCCATGGTGTAGACCATCTGCACCACCACTGCGACAAGAGAGATGGCAAACAAAACGGTCGTCCCCGCTTGTCTGAGCAGGAGTCCAAAGCTGCCAAACACACCCATGGTGACCGCGACCGCGTAGATGACATAGATCCAGGCCGGTATTGACTGTACCCACTCCTGTTGCGGTTTTGTCATGGATGCGATCGCCGCATTCTGCGCGAAAAATTCGATAGCGAACATGACGCAGCCCAAGAGGTTCCACAAGAGTGCCACGATGGCGACAGGCAGTTACCACTTGGGAGCGGGGGTGGCGGGTGTCGAGTCGTTCATGGCGTCATTCCTTTGCGTAGCAGGTCAACCAGGAAGGTGACGGCTGGATGGACTATAGCGACACTGGGATCTGCGGCCAAATTCACGGCAGTCGGCAGGTGCCAGGTAGAAAGGGCGGAGTCAGCCTACTCTGACGCTGGGACCTGCCCGCGAATTTGAATGTCCTTCAAGAGGACGCGTGCCAGGCGACCGGAAGCGCTACCACCGAGAAACACTGGGCCGGAAAACGAACTCAAGTCCATTTCCGGTGCGAAATTGCTGACGGCCATCTGTTCACCGTTTTCACTGACGATGAGCTGAGAAGGCGACCAGCTGACTTCGATGGTGCGTGGTTGTCCCTTTTTCCAGAGTGAGGTTTTGAGGAGGCTATTACCACTGCCGACCGGCGCTCGCTTGATAGCGTACATGGCACTGTGGCCACGCGGTTGATCCTGGTTGATGTCATTGGTTTGCGCGTGTACCGCCAGTGCGTAGTTTTCACTCGAATGGACGTAAACGTAGATTTGAAACGTGCCTCCATGGGTGACGGAGTTCGTTGAGAAGAGCTGGATCGATTGATCGAGTGATGTCAGGTCGGTCTCCCAGCCAGGTGTGACCGTGAACTTGATCGATCCCTTTGGTTTGAATAATCCACTGGGGTAGGAGAGCATTCCCGCGGCCCCTTTTGGTTGGTGGTAACCGCAGTCCAGGCCCTTGGCGGTCACTTGCACCCCGGCGTTGGTGCGCGGTGGGATCGTCGATCCGGCTGGGCCCTCAAGGTCCAGGCCGCGTGTTCCCCTGAGTTTGCCCAGCAGTGCCGCGTCGGTCGCTACCTCGGGCTGGTAAGGCGGTGCGTCCTCAGGGATGACAGTGCCTAGCACATGCTGCAAGATCTGCTGCCAGCCTTCCCACTCCCACCAGGGAGTGCCTGCGTCCATTTCGCCGCAGGGTGTCGCTGTGAAGGCGTAGACCACACCATGTCCCACTTTCCAGCGGGTCAGGAGCGGGTCTCGATTGATCTGCAGCAGAACTTCGGCGCCTGGCCTGGCGTGAGCGTGGTGGTAAAACTGAATGGCGGGCTGGCCATCAAAAGAAGTGACAGCCCGCAGTGCCTGACTGGCGGGCTGGATCCACGTGTCCGTTCCCGTGTTGCGCCGCATGTCGAGGCGGGAACTCTCTACTGGCAGGATTTCCGCCAGGAGGGTGTTCGCGTAGGCTCCGTGACCAAAGGCTCGGGGCCCGCCACCTACGAACAAGGTTCCGCCGCGCAGTACGTATTCTCTCAGGTTCTTGCGGCGCACCGCTCCGAGCGAGTCCGCGGAGACGTTCAGCAACGCGACCAAGTCATGTTCCAGTAACGCCGAGACCGTGGCGGGAAACTCGGCGGGCTGGACCGCTTGGCTTGTCGAGAGGGTTTCCCAGGAACTGGTGTATGTCGTGTTGGCTGGCAGCGCCTTTTCAATACCAAAAAAATCGTGCCACAAGCCACGCATCACATGGATCTTGCGAGAGATGCCCTGACGTTGCGGCAGGGAGTCGGAGGCCAGGCTGGCAGGGGCAAACAGGTCCCGATCAGACGCCAGAGCGAGCTGTTCCATGACGATGGCATCGATCGCAAGATCGGTTCCACCGTGGTAATCCACTGACACGTAGTTGCTGACACCCTCTGGCAGGTGGTAGTCATAGGTAAACTGCTGAAATGCGTTGGGCTCGCTGAATTGGTTGCAGCGGATCGTGTGTTTGCCGAAACGTCCTTGCACGGTGCAGACCGCCGCGGCACGCGTGTTGTCTGCGACTTTCAGCCTGAAGTAAATGCGCAGTCGCCCGGGTGCGGCACAAGGCATCGACTGGTACGGCCCGTCTGCCACGTTATGCGTTGGCGAGCGGGTTTCCGCGGCACGACACTGCAAAGCCACGCCAAACTGCGCGTCGTCGTCTTCGACAAGGGACGAGCAGTCGTCGCCGCTGGGAAAAAGCGTAATCGGAAATGTGATGCGCCCCTCCTGCGGGTCTGGCGCGCGGTCCCGGCCACGCAGATCAAGTTCCGGGATGCGTTCCACTGGAATACTGTCGCAGGAGCCGGGGAATTCCTGGACGAGAATTTTCCACGCGTTGAGCCGAGGGATGTCCAACGCGCCGACGCTGCCTGCGTCGTGGGCCCACGCTGGTTGTTCGGGGTCTAGGACAAAGACACGCTCTGGCTGGCGGAGAAACTCAACGCGGACGTTGGCGAGGGGGGCGGGCTGCTTGTCGAGTGTGGAAGTCTCTTTGCGGACTCCTGCGGCCGGCATATTGACGAGGTGCGTGATGATCTGGAAGCGTCCCTGCAGTTGACGCTTGTAGGTGTAGGGCTTCCACCATAAATCGGCATGCTCCACACCATCTGCGGTGACCCTTAAATGCGCCGCGGGATCTTGCAAGGGACGCAGGTTGGCGTCGTACAACAGCGCTCCGTAGCGAAGTGCAAAACGATAGTAGAGTCCCTGGATTGCCTGGTAGTTGGGATGTCCCGGGTAGATACCCCCATAGATATGGCTGGTGGCGGCAAAATTGGTGATGTAGTAATAACGCAGTGAGAAATCGTTGCAGGGCAATCCGGTAATACTCGTCATGTGTGCCTGGCCGTAGTGGATTCCTCCGTTTTGATGTACGCGCAGCGCGTTTTCGCGTAGTTTCCTGGCGCCACGACGCCAGTCCGAGTAGTCCTTGCCAAACGTCGCGCCTTCCCACAGGATCATACCGCCTTTACCGCAGGCCGTGCGGTACGCTGTGGGATTGCGGGCCCCTCCGCGCTGGTAATGGTTACCGTAATTGAAGCCAATCGCGAAGTCGGGTTTGCGTTTTCGTGTGTAGTCACGTACCTGCTGGAGAATCTGCGCGCTGACCTTATCTGGACTGTCGCCGCCGCTGGGCCGGCGGCCTTCCATGTCGTAACCCAGTCCACTCGCCACATCACCGAGAATCCAGTGGCCGTCAAAACGGACGCCATCGTAGCCGAACTGACGGGACGCTTGCAGCATCTGGTCACAGCCAAACTTGACGAGTGCGGGATCGCGGAAATTCAGATAGAAAGGCTGGAAGGCAGCGACTTCCTGTTCTGGAGCCAGCGTTTTGTGCCAGACTTTCTGGCGTTCCAGGTCCTGGACACGCAGATCCGCGCGCAAGCCGCCTTGGTAGTTATAGGAGAGCCATTCTGGATGTTTGCGAGCCCAGTCAGCACCGACCGCTCCCGAGGGAGTAGCGTTGTTGTACATCATCACGCGCAGGCCCAGGCGGTGGGCGGCAGCTGTGTAGGCTCGGATACCGTCTTGCGACATGTGGTATTTGGCATGCATGGTAATCCACTGGTCCCAATCGGTCGCCAGCCCACAGACGTCACTCGGCGATCCGGCAAAAATCTCCAGCCAGGTACCTTTCATGTTCCGCCATTTGGCAGGCCAGAACCCGTCGTCACCCTGGAACAAGCCAATAACCTGCTTGGGGATGGTGCCGCCGTGGTTGTTCTGTTGACCGAGACGGAAGTGGTCGGTCCCGACCGCGAACACATCGCGCGATTCAGCGCGCAGCACTTCTTTGTGGAACGCGCGGACTACGAGCGCATAGCCCCAGGCATCGGCGGGCGCTGTGAAGGAAAGTTGCAGTGGCTCTGACAGACCGCGCTGGGTGACCCGTGTAGTGGGTAATTGGAGGTGTCCTGACAGCCCGAATTCAAGATGGCTTTCAAGGACCAGTGGCTCGTCAGGTGGCATAGGAGTTGCCAGGGTAATGCGCGCGGTGGCGGGCGCACCAGGGGCATAGACCACGCGGTTTACCTCGACGGTCAGCTTCCACTGCTGCTGCGCACCGTGGCACCAAACCGAACTGTTAGCGAGGATGAGCAGGATCCCGATACGGCGCAACATATGGTTCGTTTCCTTTCACTAGATCGTGTGGTGTCCCGGTACAATACAAATCCAGCGGAATGCCACAGTTTGACCGCAAACGCTGCGCGTGAATCGCGCGCAGCGCCGGCGGCCGTGTTCGTGAAAAACGACCTCACGGGATTTCCGCCGGTTGCGGAGCAGTCTTTAACGACTGCCGAGGAGTCGCTCTCGTACCCGGCGCAACAGGCGAGCCAGTCGTCCACCAGCGTCAGACGATCCGTTGTCGCGATCAGATCCCTCGCCGCTGGCGGGTTTGTAAGGAGCCTGGTCTGGCAATCCGCTGGTGTCGTAGATGGCCCACTCGTAGCCCAATTTGCCTTGTTTGTTGATGCCAAAAGCGACGAAAACGGCCACGTGGACAATTTCACCCGTCTTGAAGTTCTGTTCCAGGTGAAGCCAGGCGTGGCCATGCTTACCACCGCCTTTGACCGTCACCACTTCGTAAATCTCATTCAGAACTTTGACTTCGCCGTCGATCTGGGTGTGAAGTTCGCGGTGGACGTCAGCCAGCTCGGCAATCGGCTTGGCCTGTTGATTCCCCCACTTGTTGTGGGAGTAACGCGCGTCGTCGGCAAAGTTCGCCAGCCAGCCGTCGATGTCGCCTTTGGCAAAACTGTGGACGGTGTTCTTGATCAGTTGCACGTCGGGACCTGACTGGGTGTAGGCGGACTGGTCTGCCTTCTGATCGCTTTCGGCGGCCTGCTGGTCGGCTTCTTCAACCGTCATGCGTTGATACTGGGTGACGTTGGGGCGGCCCTTGCCACCCTTCAGCAGTTGCATGACTTCGTACCAGGTGTTGTCTTCAATTTTGAACGCGTAGTAATGGGGGCCGGCGAACTTGTCACCCTTGTCAGGCCCCGCTATCACAACTCCATTCTTGAAGGTGAACAGGTTGAAATGTTCGGTAGCGGAGACCTCGATCTCAACCTGGTGGGCACGCGTCAACATGCCGTTGCGGAAGTAGGAAACCGTTTCCTTGTTGCCCTCGATCACCTTCACCACACGGTTCTTTGTGCCGTTGTTGGTATTGGTTCGGATCCACGTGCCCTGGCATTCGGCGAGCAGTTTTTCCGACGCGGACTCGTCGGCAGTCGCCGTCGCGCCAGACAATAGAAGGCCACTCAGGAGTGCTGCTAGTTGGCAGTGTTTGAGCGCGTCGTATCGCATTGTGAATTTCCTTTTCAGAGAAACAAATAGTGGTTGTGGTGCGCCGCGCGGCGTGGTGTGTGCCACTCGGACGAGGCGTCGCTGGTGGAGTGCACTGGCTGGTGTGTGGACCAGACAGCCCAGTTCAGCGTTAACGTCGTACCTGTGGATACGACTCTCAGCATTTGGCCCAGCAGCGGGCGAGTCGCACCGTTTCCATCTTTCTTACACTGCTACGGGTCTGAATTCCAGATGGGGCCTGGTTTGAGATGCGCACTCTGAGCGACATCGCGTTCGGAGGTGGATGTTTGCGGGGGAGAGCCTTCCCGTGGTGTCGACGCGCGGACCAAATAACCGCCTGGCAAAAAAAAACGCCCTGCATGAGGCAGGGCGTGGTTGCAGGGCCGGTGTTTACGGCAGACGCGCTGTTTCGACCTTGGGAAATGCACCTGTGCAGGCTTTCATGAACGCGACGAGGTCGGCTTTGTCCTGCCTGGTGAGCTCGATCTTTTTGACGTCTTTGCTGAGCTGAGGGTTGGGGTGGCCGCCTTTGGCGTACCACTCGACGACTTCTTCCAGCGTTTTCAAGCTGCCGTCGTGCATGTACGGTGCGGTCAGCGCTACATTGCGAATCGTTGGGGTCTTGAAGGCGCCCCGGTTTTTCGGCGAATTGGTGACTGCGCTGCGGCCCACATCCGGTTCGGTCGCAGCCATGCCAATGCCCAGGTTGTGGTATTTTTCGTCTGTCAGGTTGGCGCCAACGTGACAGGCTGTGCACCCCACCTTCTTGCTGAAGAACAATTCACGACCTCGTTGTGCGCTGGTGGAAATTGGGTGCGCCTTGCTGGTCTTGAGGCGAGCCATGTACGCATCGTAGACATCGGGGTCGTCTTCCTTGAGTGCTTCCAGATCCTCAAGGTCGTCTTTGAGCGCGAGCTGCATGCTTCGCAGCGGCTCGTAATAGTCGTAGGGTGATGGGCCTGTAACAATGGCCCGCTCAAACGTAGCGATTGCTTTGCCGACGTTGCCGATCGTTACACCGTCGGTGAAGATCTTTTCGAACTGCATACGGTAACCGACAATGCTCTTGATCGTAGCGACGGCCTTGGGGTGGGTGTTTCCCATTTCAATCGGGCTGGCAATGGGGCCCACCGCCTGGGCTTCCAGGGAGGGGGCTCGTCCGTCCCAGAATTGTGCGCCGCTCAGGATGCGGTTGTAACTGACGGGTGAATTGCGGCCTCCTTTTTGGCCTTTGATGCCCACTCCAAACTGCGTATGGCGTGCGTAGCCTTCGTCGGGGTGATGGCAGTCGGCGCAGCTTACGGTGCGGTCACTGGATAGGCGTTTGTCAAAATAGAGCTGACGCCCCAATTCGATTTTAGCGCGTGTCATTGGGTTGTTGGCCGGGATCGTGATTTGTTTGGCGCCTGCTGCCAGCCCGAAGGGGAGTACCACCTGAAGTGGACGATGGTTTTTGCTGTTTTGCAACCATTTGCTGATCTGGTCGGTGGTCAGTTTTCCCTTTCCGGGAATTCCGCCAGTCAACGCCGCATCTCCGAGCTGTACTTTCTCAGTTTCCGCTGGGGCGGCGGCGTAAACGTTGCTTTCGAAGGAATAAGTGACTAGGGACGCACAACAAACGTACAGTAGCGTGGGTGTCAACGACGACCTGCGTAACGACATAGACATAACTCCGACCTGGGAAACCACATCAAGTAAAAAACGAGTGGCAATGATAGTCGGAAAACGTGAAAGGTAAAGCCCTTTTTGATCAGCGTTCGCGACAGCCCGCGTGACGGCGGGCTCTCCGGTTGTCTTCCAGCCAGCGGGAACAGACGCACGAAGAGTGAAGGTAGCACGCTGTCGTGCAGGCCGGGTCTGGATGCTATACCGGTATTCCTCTACCGGATTTGTTCAGGTGCGGCGATTCTTGCAGGAAAGGAGGCGGGTCTGTTGGTCGGTAATTCGGTCCTATTGTCGGATCCTGCAGTTGGGCAAGGCTGTTTTTAGTTGCTCCACACCCGCGGAGCTGATTCCAGTACCACCGATCGACAGGACCTCAAGGTGCCTCATGTTCATGAGGTGGTTCAGTCCAGCGTCTGTGAGCGCTGTGTCGGTAAGATTCAGGACAAGCAGCCGGTCCAGAGGTCGCAGAGAACGCAAGCTGGTGTCAGTGATCTGTGTGTGGCTCAGGTCGAGTTCTTTCAAATTGGCAAGCTCGGCGAGGTGTGCAAGTCCCGCACCCGTGATGTCGGTAAGACCCAGGTTAAGCCGGTAGAGTCGCGTCAGGCCACCCACGTGTTTCAGCCCCGCATCCGTGATGCGCGTGCCATTGAGAACCAGACGTTCCAGCTGAGACATGGCAGCCACGTGCCGGATGCCGACGTCGGTGATGTGACCACCTCCGGGCATGAGTGTCTTCAGATTGGCCAGATCGGTCAGGTGAAGCAAGCCGTCGTCGGTGATCTGGTCGGGCAGCAAGAGCATTTCCAGCGAAACAATATGTGCCAGGTACGCCAGGCCGTCATCGGTGATCTGTGTGTCCCCGAGATAGAGTGCTTCCAGCTGTGTCAGTTTTTCCAGCTGGATGAGCCCCTCGTCGGTCGTAGGGGAGGGAAGCGTGAGGGATCGCAGGTTTTTCAGGCCTGCCAGATGGGTCAGGCCGAGGTTGCTGATCCGAGTATCACTCAGGCCCAGACTTTCCAGTTGGGGTAACTTTGCCAGGTGGATCATTCCGGCGTCGGTAATCGTGGTGGCATTCAGACGGAGGCTCTTCAATGCGTCGAACAACTCCAGGTGGACGAGTTCCTGGTCCTTGAGAGGTGTGTTACCCAAGCCCAGGCTCTGCANTTTGCGTAGACCAGACAGACGGGCAAGGCCTGACCCATCAATGGCTGTTCCGTTGAGTCCNAGGCTTTCCAGTTGTGTCAAANGAGCCACGTGGGTCAGACCGCGGTCGGTGATCNCAGTTCCACTGAGACTGAGATGNCTGATTTGCGACAATCCCTCCAGGGGAGCCAGGTNCTGATCTGTGATGTGGGCGTNGGCGAGGTCGACGCCCACCAGGTCGCCTTGCCTGTTTCGCTGCAAGGTGGCTCCCGCGTCCTCGAGTTGCTGTAGACCCGAGTCACCACAGCCGGCACAGGCCAGCAGCAACGCGGATGTGAGCGCAACGGCTATGTTGTCGCCTGGGTGCCTGGCCGTGCCAGGGGCGGCGTGATGGGGGCCGCTGGTGCTGATGAACCTGGTGCTCATGGAGCGTCTTTCGGTTGCCTGCCGAGCAGGGCCTCGCTGGTGGCAACACGGCTGCCTGAGGGGCACACCCGCCCGGGGGAATTCGCGTGCATCCTAGACGGACTGCAACCAGACCACAAATGGGGCGGGGAGCGGGAAACGTGGGGCGTGTGGTGGCGCCAGTGAATGTCAGGCGATGCCGGGAGCGGCCAGACTGGCACACGCATCAACCAATGCATTAGGATGAATAGCTGAAGCGGGAAAATCAGATCGGCGTGTTCTTGCGCATATTGATGGTGATGCGACCCGCCCAGACAACGGTCACGGGGTTGCCTTGGCCACCCCGACCCGCGTTACCCTGCCGCCCTCGCGACCTGTCGCTGCGTCACACTGGAGACCTGTGATGAAACAAATTCCCTTGATTGTACTGTTGTTGATTGTTGCGGGGGGACTGCTGGCGCTGGTGTTGTCTCGGACTGCTGGTCAGTCCGAGACGCAAGTAGAAAACGCAGCGGAGGATGTCATTACGTTGAAAGGTGCGGTTCAATTTGGCGAGGAGCACGCTTTCACACGCACGATCCGCAAATTTGAGGAGCTGGTCCGGGAATATTACGGCAAGCCTGTAAAGCTCGAACTTTACATGAACAGCGAGCTGGGCCTGGAGAAAGACTACTTCGCCTATATGAGCCAAGGGATCTCGGTGGATTATGGGATTGTGTCACCTGCACATATGTCGACGTTTTCAGAAGCAGCTCCGTTAATGGATATGCCATTCTTGTTTCGCAGTGTAACGCACTGGAAACACGTGCTGGAAAGTGATGCCCTGGACCCCATTGCGGACCAGGTCGCTGACAAGGCAGATGTCCATCTGATCGGATATGCGGGCGGCGGTGTGCGGAATTTGATTGTGAACAAGCCGGTACGCAACATCAAAGAATTGAAGGGCCTGAGTATGCGTGTGATGGGGGCTCCTATTCAGACACAGATTTTTCAAGCGATTGGGGCTGCCCCGTCTGTCATCGCATACAGCGAGGTCTACAACGCCATTCAAACCGGTGTGATTGAAGCGGCCGAAAACGAGGCGGCGGGGCTGCAGCAAATGAAGTTTTATGAGGTGGGACCGGAAATTTCTCAGACACAGCACGCGATCACGGTTCGTCCGTTGTGTTTCAGCGGCAAGACGTTGCGGCGGTTGCCGTCAGATCTCCAGGCGGCAATCCGGAAAGCGGGGCGTGAAGCGGGTGCCTTTGGCCGAGAGGTAGAATCAACCGAAGATGCATCAATCCTGAACAATTTGGCCAAGGAAGGCCGTCTGCGAATACATGCTTTTACAGAACGTGACGCCATCCTGAAACTGGTCGAGCCTGTGAAAACGGCCTATGCCAGGGAAATCAAAGCTGAGAAAGTATTGGCTCGGATCAATGCGTTGGAGTAGTGCCCCACGATACGTGGAAGATCATCCTATCCGTCTGGTCAGCGCTTTTGCAATCGTGCGCGATGCCAGGCGTCGGCCGCCCTTCCTTTTGAATGATTTCTGATGAACGTCCTAGCCAAGATCATCCGGGGCAGTCTCGATGCCTATTTCCGCTTGTTGAAGGTGGTTTTGACAGCTCTCATGCTGTTTATGGTGGTCCCCGTTGTGTTGCAGATTCTCTCGCGCTATTCAGGGATCATCCCTCGCTACATCTGGACCGAAGAAGTCGCCCGGTTTTGTTTTGTGTGGATCGTAATGATCGGCTCGATGATCGCAGTTCGCGAGGAATCGCATTTCAAGGTGGATTTGCTTCCCGAGCCTGATACAGACCGGCAGGCAGCTGTCAGTAGTCTTGTGGTCCATGTGTTAATGATGCTGGTGGCGGTCGTGTTTGCACTGTACGGATACCAATTTGCCAGATTTGGCTACCGCCAAACGTCGGAGATGAGCGGCATCAACATGGCAAGTATTTATGTCTCGTTTCCGCTGGCAGGCGTTACGTGGGCGATGTTTCTATGTGAACGCATTCTGTCCGATATCCGACAGATCACCGGTGGCCTCCATGCTGTGGAAGGGTAGGAAGCCATGATGGATCCTGGTCAAGCCGCCCTGATTTTGTTCGCCGCGTTTGGTGTGTTGATCGCGCTGCGCGTCCCAGTGTCGTTTGCCTTGGGGCTGGCCTGTGTCCCCATGATGGTGTTGGACGACCGTTTAACGCCGATCCTGCTGATCAACGAGATGTGGAAGTCGTACAACTCTTTCATCTTGCTGGCGGTTCCCTTTTTCTTGCTGGCGGCCAATCTAATGAACGCGGCGGGGATCACGGAGCGACTGGTTGCGCTGGCCCGTGCCTGGGTTGGCCATTTGCCGGGTGGATTAGGGCATGTGAATGTGATGGTGAGCATGTTGTTTGCGGGGATCTCGGGGTCGTCGACCGCGGATGCGGCGGGGATCGGATCACTGATGATTCCCGCGATGAAAAAGCAGGGCTACGATGCCAGTTTTTCCGTGGCGATTACGGCGTGCTCTTCGGTGATGGGGGTCATTATTCCTCCCAGTATCATGATGGTGGTATGGGGCGGTTTGATGTCGGTTTCGATCGGTGGCCTGTTTATGGCCGGTGTGGTGCCGGGGGTGTTGATTGCGTTGCTGATGATGGGCACGGTGGGCGTCTATGCGAGACGGCGGAGTTATCCGGTGTATGACCGGGCGACATTCCAGGAAAGGGTGAGCGCGCTGGGAAATGCCAGTCTGGCGCTCGTCACCCCGGCGATTATCGTCGGGGGTATTGTTGGGGGGCTCTTCACACCGACGGAAGCATCCGTGATTGCGGTGCTTTATTCCGCGGTTCTGGGAGGGGTGGTCTATGGCTCCGTCAAGCTGAGTCAATTCCCCAAAGTACTGTATGACTCAGCACGCCTGGCCGCGATTTCTCTATTCTGCATTGGCACGGCGTCTGCGTTTGGCTGGTTGTTGGCGTACTACCGGGTCCCGCAGGCGCTGGTGGATGTGATGGCCAGTTGGGGAACAGGATTTATTGCGACAGGACTGTTGATTGCGGCCTCGTTTTTGTTTGTCGGAATGTTTATCGACGCCATCCCAGCCATCATCGTGCTGGGTACAGTGCTGCTGCCACTGGCCGCGAAAGTGGATATGCACCCAATCCACTTTGCCATCATCGGCGTGATTTCGTTGGCTTTTGGCCTGGTCACGCCGCCGTACGGACTCTGCCTTCTGATTTCGTGTTCACTCGGTGAGGTGCCAGTAGTTCGCGTGTTGCGGGACGTGGCGATCATCCTGCTGCCGATGTTGATCTTGCTGCTGGTGGTGATTGTGTTCCCCGAATTCGTCCTCTTTCTGCCACGCTGGCTCACGCCAAAATTTCTCTAAGCAGGTGGGCCGACAAACACGGTGGCTTGCCATGGTCTGCCAGGGAACCCCGAATAGCGGCGTTCCTGTTCCGCCCCCCTGCCCTGCTGCCGGAGAAGAAGGCTATGTGTCGTC
Organism: Planctomycetaceae bacterium; assembly: GCA_002724245.1. GTDB lineage: Bacteria > Planctomycetota > Planctomycetia > Pirellulales > Pirellulaceae > UBA9264. Next base: position 9,083 of record PBOG01000076.1, on the reverse strand, counting down.
GATCGGTGACCGTGTTGGTGGTGCTATGGGTGCCGGCAACGGGGGCGTCAAAGACGACATGGCAGGGGTATTTGCAACCGATGTTCGTGATCGTGTTGACTTTCAGGTCAACGGCAAGAAGGTCGTCGTAATGAAAGCTGGCAAAGCGTTACGTAAATATGCAAAAGGAACACGCCAAAGTCGGACGCTCGGCAAAAAGCCACCCAGACATGCGCAGGTCTTGTTCGACGAAACTGAAAAAGGAGTCCAGAAGTTCAAAAATGGAAAGATCGTGCTGGGCAATCTGCTGAAACACGATTGTGAATCGTTGGCCAAAATGTGGCGACCAGCAATTACATGTCGAATTTCGCACGCCGTTTATGCCGTACGGCCGCGGTCAGGTACGCGGGAAGAGTGGCATGGATCTGCAGGGGCGGTACGAATGCCAGATTCTCGATTCGTTTGGTCTGGGTGATGTTCAAGAATGTCTGGGCAATCACCAGGTAGGTCATTGGCCATTGACTGGCACCGGTCAGGTGGCGTACTGGCGGCAGACGTGAATCCGCTGGCGTGGTTCGTTTGTGCTCACCGCTCCCAGCGTGCCGCCGCTTCGAGAGTTTCGTCGGGTGCGCGCCGAGCGGCCCAGGGAAAACCGTCTTATGCCTGGACTCCACAGCTGATAATATGGCTGGAATGATCTACTTCCATCGAATTGCAGTCGCTTGTGCAGTGTTTTGCGGCTGGGGGCTCTGCCCGGCTACCGCATTACCCGCCGAGACATTCTGGTCCTTTCAGGCACTTCAGGCGGTTCCTGTCCCTCGTGTCATTGACAGCAACTGGCCGCGTTCGCGAATCGATCGATTTGTGCTGGCACGCCTGGAGAAAGAAGGGTTGGTGCCGGTGCCGGGAGCCAGTAAGCGAACCTTGATTCGGCGAGTTACATTCGACCTGCTTGGCTTGCCACCCGCTCCAGCGTCAGTTGAGGCATTTGTGGGGGATCCTGCCCCGGACGCGTTTGGCCGTGTGGTCGATCGGTTATTGGCATCACCGCGTTACGGCGAGCGTTGGGGAAGGCATTGGCTCGATGTAGCGCGTTATGGCGAGGAGGATACGCTTGGTGAGTTTCCGGTCCCCTACGAAAACGCCTGGCGTTATCGCGATTGGGTGGTTGACGCCTTCAACCAGGACCTGCCCTACAGCTTGTTTGTCCAGGCCCAGATCGCGGGTGACCTGTTAGCGGATCGAAGCGATTTGATTCCCGGTCTCGGCTTGTTTGGCATGGGGCCCTGGCAGTATGGAAACTCGATCCCCGCGGAAGCCAGAGCTGATGAGCGTGATGATCGAGTGGATGTGCTGACACGTGGGTTTTTGGGTTTGACCGTCGCGTGCGCGCGTTGCCACGACCACAAATACGACCCGATCACGATGGAAGATTATTATTCATTGGCCGGTGTTTTTCGAAACTCGGCGTATCGCGAATACCCGCTGATTTCGGCCAGTGATCTGGCGGCCTACGAAAAGAAGAAAAAGAAACTTGACGAGCTGCAGTCCGAGCTCAATAAGATCCTCTCGGAGGAGAGTCGGAAGTTGTCAGAGCGGCTGGCGGCACAGACCGGCAGATATCTGGTGGCGGCCTGGAAGGTTCTGGGGCCGGCAAAACGGGTGCTGGCGGCGGTGGTCCAGGATGACGAGCTGGATCGAGAGCAACTGGAGAAATGGGTGCGCTATGTAAGCAGTCCGTACCGCGACCACCCTTATCTCCGTCCCTGGGACGAGTTGATGGCACGCGAAGCGACTGAGGAAGAAGCGGTTCAGGTGGCGAACGCGTTTCAATCGCTGGTGATCTCGGTGATGGAAGAAAAGGAGCGGATCCAGGAGGAGCTGCGTCTGGCATACGAGGCCCGTAGCAAAAAAATCAAGGAACGTGAGAAGGATAAGCCGAAGCCGGAGCCGCGGCGTACCAAATTGCCTAACGAATATGTGGCGTTTGAGCCGGTTCCCAGGGATCCTGACGCGGAGCTTGAGCCCATTCAGGTACGGCCTGTGCCACGCGACCGGTACAACGTGTGGGCCGACCTCTTTGACATCAACGAAGCACTGGAGGATTACCACATCAAGGAACGTCGGGTGCTGCTCTATGAAGGTCGTGAGTTGGACCGGTTTCTTGAACAAGCCACCAGGGAGAAGGTGGAGACGTTGCGAGCGGAAGTAGCGGCCCGCCGCGCCGAGTTCCCCAAACCCCGGGTATCCACTCGTTTCAACAAGAGCCCTGCTTACCCGTATGCCATGACGCTGACTGAACGGGATGAGATAGAGACGATCCGGATACATCTGCGGGGTAATGCACTGGAATTAGGTCGCGGTGTGCCGAGCCGATTTCTGGGTGCCTTGAGTGAGGGTGTGCCGGCTCTCTTTACCCAGGGGAGTGGCCGTCTGGAATTGGCGCGGGCAGTGTCTGAGCATCCGCTCTCGACGCGCGTCCTGGTCAATCGTGTCTGGATGCATCATCTGGGTCAGGGAATTGTGGAAACGCCCAATAATTTTGGCCAACTCGGGAGTCGGCCGAGTCATCCGCAACTACTGGAGTTCTTGGCTGTCCGTTTCCGGGAGTTTGGCGGCTCGGTCAAGGCACTGCACCGGGAAATCCTGTTCTCCGCGACCTATCAATTGAGTAGTGCCTCGTCGGCAGCAAACTTGCGACGTGACGCGGGTAATCGTTTCTGCTGGCGCAGGAACCGTCGACGTCTTGACGTCGAAGAGATTCGCGATGGGTTGTTGTTCGTCTCCGGGCGACTGCAGAATCAGTTGGGCGGACCGTCATATGATCTCGACGAAGGGTTTCGTCGCAGGACACTGTACGGCAGGGTGAGTCGTTTCAAACTCTCTGAACCGTTGCAGCTTTTTGATTTTCCAGACCCGCGACTTTCTGCGGCCAAACGGATGAGTACCAATTCACCCTTGCAAAGATTGTTCTTTCTGAATAACGAATTTGTTTGGCAGCAGGCGGCGGCACTGGCGGAACACCTGGAGCGTGATGGTGATACTTGCCAGGCAAAAATTCAACAAGCCTATGAATTGGTGTACGGACGAGATGCTACGGAACGCGATGTTGCGCTGGGCGTGCGTATTTTGAATTCCCTCGACCCGGCGACGGCGCTCCGGGATTACGCACACATCCTGATGAGTTCGAACGAATTCTTATTTGTTGACTAGGCGTGTTGCGTGCTGAACTCAACGCCTGCAGATGGGGAGGCCGAAACCGAAATGACGCAGCAGTTTGTCAATGATGCGTTACCCGTTACACGCCGTCACGCGCTGTCACGGCTGGGTGCCGGGTTCGGGACGGTCGGCCTGGCGAGTTTGTTGCAGTTGACCGCTGCCGGGGAATCGCGTCGCTCCAGGCCAGGACCACTTGCAGCCAAGGTTGGGCATTTTCCTGGTAAGGCGAAGCAGGTCATCTTTCTGTTGATGAACGGTGGCATTTCGCAGGTCGATACGTTTGACCGCAAGCCGCTACTCGACAAGCTGCATGGCAAGACGGCGCAGCGGCAGCAAAAACGATTCGGACAGCTGGCGGAGGCGGGGATGTTGCTACGTTCGCCTTTCCAGTTTCGCCAGTATGGGGAGAGCGGAGTTGAAGTCAGTGAGTTGTTTCCGCACGTCGGGCAATGTATCGACGACGTGTGCCTCATCCGTTCGATGGTGACCGACATTCCGAATCACGAGCCTGCGCTGATGATGCTCAATAATGGGCACAATCAGCAGAGTCGGCCTTGCCTGGGATCGTGGATTACGTACGGATTGGGAACGGAAAACCAGAACTTGCCGGGGTTCGTTGTACTCTGTCCCGGGGTGCCGGTGATGGGGCCTCCGCTGTGGAATTCAGCATTTTTGCCAGCAGTGCACCAGGGGACCCATTTGCCAAACCAGGAGCGAGATCCACGGAAGCTCATTCCGAACCTGGACACCAGCCGGATTTCACCTGCCAAACAACGCCATCTTGTGGATTGGTTGGAAGAGATCAATCGTCTGCACCTGGAGAAACAAGGAGGTGGTGCGGATGAGCTGGAAACGACCATTCAAACCATGGAAATGGCCTTTCGGATGCAGACAGAAGCGCCCGATGCTTTTGACATCCGCCAGGAAACTGCGGTTACGCGCGAACGTTATGGTGATGGTGACTTTGGCCGCGGCTGCCTAATGGCGCGACGGCTGATCGAACGAGGCGTGCGCGTGGTGCAAGTTTATTTTGACGAAGGCAATCCGTGGGACCATCACGAAGACATTATGGGGCATCGGATTCTGGCGAGACGGGCCGATCGGCCGATCGCGGCGTTACTTGGCGACCTCAAAGCGCGGGGTCTGCTGGACGAGACGTTGGTGGTGGTCGGTACGGAGTTCGGGCGTACGCCGGTGTTGCAGGCCGGTGGTGCGATCTCAAACGGTCGCGACCATAACCCACGGGGGTTTACCACGTTGCTGGCAGGCGGTGGCGTGAAGCCTGGGTATATCCACGGCGCGACCGATGAAATTGGATTTTTTGCCGACCGGGACCCGGTGCACGTGCACGATTTGCACGCCACGATACTCCACCTGTTGGGCATCGACCATGAACGGCTGACTTACCACTACAGTGGCCGCGACTTCCGCTTGACGGACGTCTACGGTCAGGTGGTGGAAGAAGTGATTGCCTGAAACCTGTGGAAATTACCGCTACGCGATTTGTGGCGTTGGGCGAGTGGCATAAGTTTCGGTAGGGGTGCGTCTCTTGCTGACCGTTGTGCTCTTTTGCGATTGACCCCGTACCAGCTCCCGAACCTGGCGACGTTCTCTGGCTCAAGGGCGGGAGTCGCTCTGCGTGCTTGCGTGAAGGGAAGGTCATGCGCCGGGAGAAGCGTGGAGAGTGTGACGAGGCTATTCGTTGTGTTATCTGTTTTAACTGGTCAGAGCGAGCGTATCTTCAGAACGGTGCCGTAATCTCAGGCCGGGGGAACGGGGGCACTATTGTGGCCAATTCGAGGGCCGTTCCATTTGTGATCAAATGCCATTATTGGTACACCTGACTCACGGTGACTGATTCTGGAACAAGGTCAAGAGGACGCAGGCATGATCGATATTGAAAAACTCAACAGGCTGCCTTCCCAGAGCCTTTTACCCCGGGCGGCAGACGTGTCGCATGTGGCCACGGTTGGTGTACGCGTGGCAGTCGATCGCCAACTCGTGGCGGGAGATGTCGTCGGCTGGTATCTGGGTGAGGAGCCCGGTTCATGGGGGCTGTTTGACCAGGAGAACCGTCAGATTGCAGCAGCCCATGCGGATTTTTGCGGGGCTGTGATTGAGATGCTTTACGTTGACTCGACGGCGCAGCGGAACGTGATGAACGTGAATCTTTTTGTCGTCCTTGACGACGGTGAGCTCTGTTCGGTCCATACCGGGGGTACGATCACCTCAGTCGATTGGGATGCCATGTTGGCCGGCGACATGGCGCAGGAGCATCTGGCCATCACGCACCATCGTTTTTCGACATCCTCGGAAGAGTATGGCTGGCTCAATGACTTCCGGGGTTTTGGAGTGTGTCGGATGCCGGAGAAGTTTGTGGGGGAATTTACAATTCCTCTCTACGTTCCCCGCACGCCCGATGTGAAATTGACCAATGGGCAACCACTCAACCTGGATTTGCCACCGATCGGAAAATTCGGACAGCAAGTCACGTAAGGGGAAAGGCGCTCAGCTGCATCGGCTAGAGTTTTCCCCAGATTTTCTCCAGTACGGAAAAGAAGAAAGGGTCATACGCTTCCAGCTCGGCTGCCACAAAGGGAAAGAAATCGTTGCGGTAGAAATAAGCTTCGGTGCCTTCGGCAAAGAATTCCTTTTCGTTCGTGGTGCCATAGTGTTTGACCGTCTTCCCCGTGTAAAGGAGGACTTCCTTGTATTTTCCCGCGGCCATCGCCCGTTCGTAGGCTTGTTTGATCTGGGGATGGTTGAAATTCAGGATTTGGTCATGGTAGGAATGGGCCAGTTCGTGCAGGATCACGGCGGGGTGCTTGAGGATTTGCTGGCGTGAGAGTAACGCTTTGGCACGCGGTATGTGAACTTTTCGGTGGAGTCGCGGGTCATGGCCGTGGTCGCGAAGCCAGCCGGCGCCGGGGTGGTACTGCATGTTGCCCAGTGTGGGGTGGTGGTGTTCGATCCAGATTTCCAGGGTGCGCATCGTCTTGAGTTGCTTCTCCGGCATGAAGATTGCGATCCGCTGGAGATGGTTGGCCAGCATTCCGAGCGCTTTGCCGCCCGCCTCGGCATGTTCGCCCTTGAGCATTGCCGGGTCGATGTGAACGGTCCAGCCTTCGATGTTCTTTTTCACCGGATCGAAACGGACTCTGGATTCGTCCGGGTCCTTGGTTTCCTCTGCAAACATGGGCCCAGCGAACGCCGCGAGCAGCAGGCAGAGTGGTAGGCGACAGTGATTCATGGCGTACTCCGGCAGGCGACGAAAGAGGGGGTGGCGACAGGTTCAGCTGCTAATGTAACCTGCCACAGCCATTCTTCCAGCCGTCAGCACTTCCGAATCGCGGTCGACAGCGAGAAGTCTGCGACGCGGTGCAGGTTGGTGGCCGCCCTCCGCGCGTGACGGGCACAAATGACTTGAGGTTGTCTGGGTAAACCATTAGAACGACAGACAACCAGTAGCACGGAGCACCAGAAGCCAGGCAGGTGGTTGTGATAAACAGGATTGGGGACGATTTCCGGAACGGATGGGGTTTCCGCTGGTTGACGGTCGGTGGCCTGTTGGCCGTGACGTTACTGCCGCCCGCGTTCTGTGGGCAGCAGTTCACTCCCAGGAATACGCAGGCCGCTGGGGAAGCGCCGTTGGCGCCGGCAGAAGCACTAAAGCGATTGCGCGTTCCTCCTGGGTTCCAGATCACACTGGCGGCGGCGGAACCCGCCGTGCAACAACCGATTGCGATCGCGTTTGACGACCGTGGGCGGCTCTGGGTCGCCGAAAGTTATTCCTATGATGGCAGTACGTTTACCGACCAACGCCATGACCGGATTCTTGTGTTTGAGGATACCACCGGCGACGGGGCGTTGGACCAACGCCATGTGTTTTGTGATGACCTGACACACGTGACAGGGTTGCAAATCGGATTCGGTGGAGTTTGGGTAACCAGTCCGCCACACCTGCTGTTCATTGCAGATCGAAATCGTGACGACACTCCCGATGGCGAGTCGGTGGTGCACCTTGACGGTTGGTCTCTGCAGGCGGAGCACAACAGTGTCAATGGGCTCACATGGGGTCCCGATGGCTGGTTGTATGGACGTCATGGAATCAAGCGGCCCTCACTGGTCGGCCGTCCGGGAACACCCGCGGAACAACGCGTTCTATTGAGTTGTGCGATTTGGCGTTACCACCCTGTCAGGCATGTATTCGAGTTGGTTGCGGACGGGACGATCAATCCATGGGGACTCGATTTTGATGACCATGGTCAAGCTTTTCTGACGACGAACGTGGTTGATCACTTGTGGCACCTGGTGCCCGGGGCGCATTACCAGCGGTGGCAGGATCGCAAAGTGCATCCCGACCCCCACGTCTATGAGACCATGTCGGCGACCAGTGATCACGTGCACTGGGCCACAGGCCTTGGAGGTGCCGGGGCGCACCAGCGGCACGGGCCGCAATCGTTTGGCGGCGGCCATGCGCATTGCGACGCCATGATCTACCTCGGTGGGCATTGGCCTGATGAATACCACGGATCATTGTTTACCAGTAATATTCATGGCCGGCGGATCAATCGAGATCGCATCGTGCGCGGAACTGGCGCCTACCGTGGGGTTCATGCGGCGGACTTCTTGACCGCAGATGACCCCTGGTTTCGGGCCGTGTCAATGGAATACGGACCGGACGGTGATGTCTATCTCACCGACTGGTCGGATCAGGGAGAGTGCCACGACCGCGATGGGGTCCATCGCACCAGTGGTCGGATCTACAAGATTAGTTGGGGTGCTCCCCGGCACGTCGCGGTCGATCTCTTCAACGCATCGACAGCAGAACTGGTCAAGCTGCAAACGCACGGGAACGAGTGGTATGTGCGGCACGCGCGGCGATTGCTGCAGGAACGCGCGGCGGCTGGCGAAGACCTGTCACTTGCGCATGCTGAACTGCGCCGCATGTTTCAGACGACTACGGAGGTTGTCGGGAAGCTCCGTGCGCTCTGGGCATTGGACAGCAGTGGAGGCCTTGATCGCCGTTGGTTGATCCAGCAGGCAGCTCATTCCAATGAACACATTCGGAGCTGGGCGCTGCGTTTGCTCGTCGATGACGGGCCTCCTGACGCGGTGACACGGAACGTTCTGGCCAGACTGGCGGGGGGCGAGCAGTCGTGGCTGGTACAGATGACGGTTGCTTCGGCGCTGCGTCGCGTGCCGCCAGGTAACCGTTGGCGGATCGCTGTGCGGTTAGGCGAGGTCATCCGAGGGACGCCGGATGCAAACCTCGAGCGGATGTTGTGGTATGCGATCGAGCCCGAGGTGGCGGCCGATCCAGAGCGCGCCATGCAGGCCGTTACATTGCAAACACCCCGTATTCGTAATTGGGTCGCCCGTCGGCTTACGGTCGAATCCGGGACGGCAGCGATGCCGCTGGTGGCGCGACTTCGCGCGGAGACCGACGTGGGCCTGCTGGTTGACTTGCTCGAGGGATTTAATGCGGGATTGCCGAGTGTCGACGTGACAGGTCTTCCTGCCGAGACGTCGCAAGTGCTGGAGCCTTGGTTGGCCCATCAGGAATCACGCGTACAGGTGGCGGCCGTCAAGGCAGTTGCGGCGGTCGGAGGTGACGGCAGTTTACAACGAATTCGAGCGTTGTTATTGGATGCCCAGGTGGATATTGAGACACGGCGGGCGGCACTTGAGGGGTTGGCACTGCGCCGGCCACCCACGCTGAGTGGCGACCTGCAGCAGTTGATCCAGCAGGAGACCATGATCAGGCCTGCCCTGCGCGCGGGGAAAGTGGTGGCGGATGCCGGGCTGGTCAAGCTGGTATTGGCCCGTTACCCGGTTTTCACTCCGCAGCAGCGTGTCGCGGCGGTCGACTTGCTGATCAGTCG
>PBOG01000075.1 GCA_002724245.1 Planctomycetaceae bacterium | reverse complement strand
ACACTGGCAGCGATACAGGGAGGATTGGTTCGTCGTCTTGCCGGGCGCATAGCTGAAACTGCCTTGGCGTCTAGTGGTGCCTTAATCCAGGCGATTGGATTCGGGCTGGCGATTGTTGGGGTTGGCCAAGGCTCAGTGGAAATACTGTTTGTGGCAATGCCGGTGGTCGTTCTCGGTTTTTCCCTGATGCAGCCGAATTTGAACTCGCTGCTCTCTAGACGCACCGACCCTGCCCGCCAGGGGGTCATCCTGGGAGTTGGACAGAGCGTCAGTTCACTGGCCCGCATTGTCGGTTCCCTGGTCGGGATTCCCTTACTACGGATGCGAGTGGACTCGCCCTATTACATGGCCGCAGCCTTGATGGTGCTGGGTAGCTTCCTGGTTCTTGTCGCTGGTCGGCGTGGTCGAGATTATGAGGCGGTGGATTCCGGCTCTGAGGGCGTTACCGAGTAACGCTCAATTTCTCGACCGACCTGGTCTGGAGGACGAGGACCGGGTTGCCGAACCGCGTGATGGGGACGAGGAGGAGCGACTCGGCCTGGGCGAGGACCGCAGCGATGAACTCCGCGAAGAAGAACTCCGCGAAGAGGAGGAGCGACTCGGCGTGGACCGCGTTGGGGCACTACGCGAGGGTCTGGGCGTCGAATAGCTCCTGCTGCTGGGTGAAGAGGACCTGGCGGATCGCGACGGAGCGCTATTGCGTGAAGGACGAGAAGTCGATCCAGTCTGGGCGCTGCGCGAAGCAGGTGAGCGATAGGATCGTGTCCTCGTCGGTGTGCTTCGGCTCGGCCTGCTCGTGGACTGCTGGGACGCAGCACGTGAAGTCCGTGAAGCAGAGGATCGTGTCCTCGTCGGTGTGCTTCGGCTTGGCCTGCTTGTGGACTGCTGGGACGCAGCACGCGAAGTCCGTGAAGCAGAGGATCGTGTCCTCGTCGGTGTGCTTCGGCTTGGCCTGCTCGTGGACTGCTGGGACGCAGCACGCGAAGTCCGTGAAGCAGAGGATCGTGTCCTTGTGGGTATGCTTCGACTTGGCCTGCTCGTGGACTGCTGAGGTGATGTCCTGGACGTAGACGTGCGCGACCGATTCCTTTCGGGTGCGGTGCGACTCGGTCTGGGGCTGGACCCTGGAGACGCTGTGGCAGAGCCCCGTGAAGTAGAAGCTCGCGACCGGTTCCTTCCGGGTGCGGTGCGATTCGGTCTGGTTGTGGAATTTGAAGACGCGGTGGCCGGCTCCCGCTCGGATGAGCGAGTTGTCTCATCCACGGCTGCACTTGAGCGAGCGGTTCGATCTCTATTGGCGCGGTCCCTTGCTTCCACGCTGAGTACTCTGTTTAACCGGTCGGTACTCTCTCTTCTGCGCCTTTGCCTCTTGTTTGCTTCACTTTCATTGGAGGTCACCCTACCGGCTTCTGCACGTGGGCGTGGCGGTGCTGGGGTCGACTCTGAGTTTCTGCGTCTTTTACGCGGTTCAAGAGTTAGTGATTTGGCAGATTCACCGTCTGTTGCTCGGGTATCAGAAGCCGTTTGTTGACTTTCGGGTTGGCGTTGTGAAGCGCGTGCGGGTCGCCGAGAGGGTCGGGTTGTCTCACCAGCTATTTCGTCGGCCCGTTTGTTACCCTGGCGGTTTTGCTTGCTGTCTAACGTCGATTGGGTTGTTGTAGGAGTCGCAGCGTTCGGACCATTTTCTGCAAGCGTAGGGCTATCGGTAGCATCCGTTGTTGCGTTCCCATTGCGTCGATCTCGCCGACGTCGCGGATTGCTGTCGGCATTTTGATTCGCTGTCTCGGACAGTCTGCCAGTTCGCTCAGCCCGAGTTCGATCGGGTTGCCCACGGCGACGATCTCTGGGATTGTTGCGTGTGTTGGCGGTTTGTCCAATTGTAGGCCGGTTGGAAAGGCCCAACGCGTCATTTTCTCGCCGTCTTCGTCTGGTATCAGCAACAGATTGAGCGTCTTGCGGTGTGCCCGACTCAGCCTGTTCGAGGCGCTGACGTCGACGTTTCAGGCGTCGTAATTCGGCGATTTCGTTCTTGTCACGATCGTGATCGCGTGCCGTGACCGTGGTCAATTTCTGTTCCAGTCGCCGGCGGCCACGGACATCATTGGTCCCGTGTGCAAGTACGCTACGACGTTGGCCTGCTTGACCTTGGCGGCGCTGGGTCGTACGGATGTTTATTTGCTGGTTAATGAATGTGGTGCGAGGACGGTTCGCGACATTTGCCACATAATGGTCATGCCAACGGTGGCAGCGGTTCAGGTAGTCGATGCCATCGCGCCGCTGACGCGCTCGCAGATACGTGTAGAAGGGATCCCAGCGACGTCCAACCCGCCGGAAATCGTACCAGGGATAGAAATTTTGACGGTAGTTCGTTCCGTAGTAATTACCGAAGTAGAAGTGGTTTGATCCTGACTGAATAAACAGGTGCAGGAAGGAGTTCGAAGCATGTAACGCGATGCGGGGACGGAATCGAATTTGTTGATAGCCGGCTTGAAAATAGATCGGGCAGTGTAGTAGTCCACGCCTTTGGAATGGGTAATCCCAGTAACCAGAGATGAACAAGCAGCCATGAGGGGTCCATGCGTAATGTGCAGGAACCCACATGTAACCCGTATGAACGTGTGCCCAGTAGCCCGGACGCCATGCATAACGCTGGGTGCGATAGACCCAGTTGCCGGGAATCCAGAAGTGATCTGATGACGGTGGATCGCTGGAAGGTCCGGCCTCTAGGCTCTCTGGTGGTTCGGGTACGTAATTCAATTCGGCTGCGTCAATTGCCGTCCAAAACCCGGAGACCCAGCTGGATTGCCCTTTGTTTTTTGACCAATACCCAGGGATCCAACGATGGTCGGGCGGTGTATTTCTCCAGACGCCGCTAATCCAAATGAAATCGTTACGTTCGTTATCCCAATGCCAATACCCAGGAATCCAGACCACGTTGTCTCCTTCGGGTCTCGTTTCGGGCGGAATTTCGTCAATGGCTTCAGGGACTTCTTGATCTACTCGAAATCCCGCAGCCGGTTTCTGGCTCAGTTGCGCGGCAAAGGCCTCATGGACGGGTCCGCGTGTCAGCACCTGGAAGTTTTCACCGGTCGCGCTGTTGGGTTGGGGAGGTTGCTCGGGTACCGGTACGACAGATTGTTGTGCCGCGAGGTGGGAGCCGCTGAGGACCAGGATTGCAGTCACGACAACCGAGTGCATGTGCTGAATTCGCATGGTGTTCCTTTCAATCACATTTCTTCAATTCTTTGCTACCGGCTCCAATGAAGCAAGTCGTGTGCCGAAACGCTTCAGGTCGCCGAATGATGTCGATTCAACTAGCTTCGAAGGGCTAGCTCGGCAGTTTCGCTATCTCCCTAGCGCAGCGTGGATCGCAAAGTGAAAGTTGCTGCGCCGTACTTATGATTTGGAGTGTAGTCAGAATGACGTCACCAGTCCTGGTCGGGGCGTGGGAGGACCTTGGCAATAGGAAAGCCATTAGCTGCTTGATATCAGATCTCGCGTGGTCTACGGTAAGACGCCGACTGGCAATGCCAACGAAACCGGTTCTTGTTTGAGCCAAGAATTATAAGGACGGAGAAATGAATCTTAGACCATCGAGTGACGCAGCACTGTCTTCTTCCAAAACCAACAAAGAGCCCAGCAAACTGGCCAGGCGAACTTTCTTGGCCACCGCTGCCACAGCCGCTGCAGCTGCATCAGCCTTGGGACAAGAAGACGCACCAGTTCGGGTTCCTCGTGCGTACGGTCCTTACGCTCCACCAGTACGCTATCCAGAGCCAGATGTGGTGGTACTGGATCCCCGTTTCAAGCAGTACAAGTTAGGAAATTCCCCCATCCTTCGCCTATACCATAGCAAGCAGATGCTATGGGCAGAGGGACCGGCGTGGAATGGCGTGGGGCGTTATCTGTTATGGAGCGACATTCCAAACAACGTTCAATTGAGATGGTTAGAAGATGACGGTCACGTGAGTGTTTTCCGCAATCCCTCCGGTAACAGTAACGGCAATACATTTGATTTTCAGGGACGACAGATTTCCTGCCAGCATTTAACTCGGAAAGTTGTGCGTTATGAGCATGACGGGACAGTTACCGAATTGGCTTCTCAGTATGGCGGTAAATCACTGAACGCACCCAACGATGCCATTGTGCACCCAAACGGTGATATCTGGTTTACCGACCCAGGGTACGGTGGCTTGATGAACTATGAAGGCCGTCGCGCCAAGGGCGAATCAGTACAGCCTTACCAGAAAGAAGCGATTTATCGTATTGACGTGAAAACTGGCAAGTTGCATCAACTTTCAGATGCGATCAATAAACCGAATGGACTTTGTTTTTCACCGGACTACAAGAAGCTCTACGTCGCCGATACCGGAGCCAGTCACTATCCGGACGCGCCAAGAAACATCAAGGTTTGGGACGTCGTAGATGAAGCCAGTCTCAGGAATGGTCGCGAATTCGCCTCAATGGAAATGGAGCTCAACGGAGAGAAAGTGGGTGGATTTGCCGACGGTATTCGCGCCGATGCGGATGGGAATATCTGGGCGAGTGCTGGTTGGGTAGGCGACGGTTACGACGGAGTGCATATTTTCGCCCCCGATGGGGTGCGGATCGGCCAGATTTTGTTGCCGGAGATTTGTAGCAACGTTTGTTTCGGTGGAACCAAACGCAATCGTCTCTTCATGACCGGTAGCAGTTCTCTTTACGCGGTGTATGTCGAAACCACCGGTGCGCATATCACGTAGACCACGGCCTTACGCAGATAACGGCCAAGGTGTCCCAGGTTGCCTGCAGTAGAACGTGTTTCGTGTGCAGTCCGTACTGGGTCGGGAGTACTGGGCTCTACCGGGGCGTTTTGCGGCGCACCTTGGGCGGCATTTTCAAGCCGATTTGTTCAGCGTGCGCCTCGTGGCCCACGAGGTCTGCGCTGACTTTTGGGGATCGCGTTTCCGGGTGTCTCGGGGCCGACGGGGCCAAGTAGGTCACGCAATTTTTCTCGGAGGCTGAAATCTGCTGTGTTGAGTGCGATTGCGACTCCTTGTTGGTCGACTAGCACCAGGAATGGGAGCTGGTCTACACCACAGCGTACTGCCATGGGAGAGTTGTAGCCACGTGTCTTCGGGTCAGGACTGATCACAGTTTCCCACGGTATTTGATTGCGAACCAGGAATCGATTGAGACGTTGTGTGTCTTCGTCCAAGTTGACTCCTACGACGGTGAAGCCTTTATCTTTGTAGAGTTCATAGGCTTGCTTGATTTTGGGAATTTCTTCGACGCAGCCTGCATTCGTTGTTGCCCAGAATTCGACAAGAACAACTTTCTTGCGATACTTCGTCCAATCGAAGGGTTTACCGTCGACTTGTACGCCTTCCACAGCAAAGGGTTTGCCGAGCAGATTCAGTCGCTTCTTGCCGTTGTTGGCTAGATTGGTACCCTCTTCGGCGACTTCAGGGTCAGAGTGGTCTGTGTAGGACTTCGACATAATCTCGAACAGATCGCGGCATTCTTGATAGCGTTCGGCAATTTCAAACTGGGCTGCGGCCCCTGCCAGGTTGCGCAGAATGTAGCGGCTTGGTTCTCGCGTCGAAAAGAGTGTTTGGATAGACCCTGTTAGTTCTTCCATTGCTCCCTGTCGTCCGGCAACTACCATTTCAACCAAATTGAAAAACTTCGCTTTGGTCAAGCCGAGGTGGTCTAACATGATGTTGCCTTCGATAGCCATGCGAGGGTCTTCGCTCTGAGCGAATTTTGTGGCGCCGGTGAACAGCACGTCCTGAGCTAATTCGTGGCGACCGATACCCTCTAACGCCATCGCGCAACCGTGCACAGCTTCAAAAACCGAAATGTCGGCGTCTTCTTCCGCGACAATGGCTTTGATTTCGTCGACAAAGGCCGCCACGTTGGTTTCTTTTTTCTCACGGACCTGTTGTATCTGGAGCTGCAACAGGACAAATCTACCTTGGCGCGCGAATTTGGCATTTTTCTCTTTTCTGAGCTGCTGACCAAACTCCCGAAATTTGGGTGTCAAGTCTTCCGCGGTCAGAAATTGTAGTTGAGTCAATACATCGAGTTTTGCTTTCAGTGCCACTTCACGGATTGGTTCTTCGCTTGGTAATCCCAGGATTTTCTCGGCCGCCGTTAGCTTGGAACTGAGTAGCGGCATCACCTTGGCCCGAACAGCGTCGGGAGACATGCGTGGATCTGTAATGCGAGCTAGTTCCAGATCAACGCGTTCTATGAATGCCTGGAGCTTCTTGGGGCTGTTTTCCGGAATGTCCTGCGCACTGAGCTGTTCGCCAGAAACCGATTGAGGAGGTCGAACACGACTGCCACGAGGCCGCGGTTGTCGACTTTTTCCCGGAGGTGTCACCACGGCTTCTCGAGGTGTTGTCCCAGAGCCTGAGGAAGCGGTGTTGGGCTTTGATGCATTCGCGGGTTTTGCAGGTATGCTCGCGATCGACTTGCCGCCGGCGGTCGGTGGCTGCGTTGTCGGGGTAGCGCTGGTGCCGTTTGCAGGCACAGATCCAACGGTTACGCCGCTCGGTCGGGGCGTGCTGGCGGCTTGTTTGGGAAGTGGTTGGGCAGGACGGGTCGCAACTGGGGCAGATTTGGAAGGACTGGTGTCCGAATCGTCGACTTCAAAGCCACCAATTTTTGGTGCTTCCGAATTGTTGGGTCCGCCACATCCACTGGCGACCAATGCGAGAAGGACAATTCCAGCTCGTGTCATATGAACAGCAGAGCGAGGACTGAAGAGGTCAAGCATGACGGAAAACCCGTAGAAAGGGAAAACGAAAAGCGATTTTCCTGCGCTGAAACTACTGGATTTAATTCTAGGCGATGTAATACGGCTAAGCACCCCCGATTTTTCTGCGGCCCTCTTCTCTACATGGAAGCGTAGTTACCGGAGATTTTTCCACGGCTGGCAATGCTCAGTCATTCATTTGTGCTGAATTACCTCGACCAGCGCGCCGATTATGACCGCGCACAAAAAAACCTGCGACAAAAGTCGCAGGTTCTGGTTGCTTGGAATTGTTCCGATTGGCTCAAAACGAGCTTGTATTTAGTAGGGTGTGTTGTTTCCGGGATCCATATTACCCACCATGTGCAGGTGATTGTGGTCAACATAGATGACTTCGACAGCGTCCTGGTCGACGAGGCGATGAGGAATCGGCCAGGAGACGTTGGTGGTTTCGCTGAAATAAATTGTGCATTTGAAGTGAGCGTGATGCAGCTGTGCGGGTCCAATCAACGGGTAGAACCTGGGTGGGTCGACATAGTCTGCAATGAGTTCTTTGACGATTCGTACGTCATCGCGATGCTTTTCATAGAGGAAGGGGACGCCACCTTCGGTCGTGCGGGCTCGTTCCAGGGCTCGCATGACTTCGTCATCACTTGGCATGTCCAGGGCGCGTGCCGGTGCACCTGCGGTTAATGGTCCGAGAATCGGTACACGACCATAGCGTTCGGTTTCCCAGAACTTGTCTTCCAAACGTTTTTGCGTCAGGGGACTAACGGGAATGGGAATCCCGAAGATCCCCAGGTTGGGACCATGAGAGATTCCGTAGCAACCTGAGAGGTTGATGGCGATCAGGGCCAGCAGGGTGCTGCTCAGAATCGAAGAAGTCTTATGAGACATGGCTTCGCCCTTGTGTCTAGTGTCAGATCTAGACAGTGTTATCGCGTTAATCTGGGCCAAACTTGTGGATATTCTTGATGATGCCGGAAATTCCGGTCAGTTTGTGTGGTTGCTCTGAGCTAGCAACGCAAGCAGCCCGGCTGTTTTGCACAACCGGGCTGCTAAGGACTTGGACATTTTCCGCCGGGCGTTGGAAACGACTCCCGTCAGCCTGACGTTTTGATTTGCACTGGGTTACTTCGACTTGAAGTCCAGCATCCACCAGCCATCATCCCATTCCAGCACAACTTTGCGCCAGCCAAGTGGGACTTGGGGATACGGGTAGAACGGGCCGATGTAAGGCCATGCCGAAGGGGAGTACTGCTTCGGATACGCGACCGACCCGTAGTTGGGATGCGGGGCGTAACTTGGCCAGGCGTAACCAGGAAGCTGCGGCTGGTCGTGGCGAGCAGGTGCTTGGCCGACTCGGCTGGTGGCCAAATGCATCGGCATTGGCTGGCCACCTTGACCTTGAGAGACTGACTGGGCCGGTGCGAAAGCGAGGGGCATGTTTGGTGCCCGGTGCATCGGAGCCATGATGTACTGAGGTGCCATTTGGCTCATCACGGG
Organism: Planctomycetaceae bacterium; assembly: GCA_002724245.1. GTDB lineage: Bacteria > Planctomycetota > Planctomycetia > Pirellulales > Pirellulaceae > UBA9264. The sequence continues at coordinate 5,573 of PBOG01000075.1, read as the reverse complement.
TGCCGGACGACCAGCTTCGACAGCACTGCCGATGACTTCCGGTTCAGCCGTTTCGACGTTGGAAACCGGTAGTGCGTTGCTGCGAACGATAGGAGCCATGGACCGGGTAGTTTGCTTGACAGCCAAGTCGTTGACCACCTGACGAACGCCTGAAACGCGTGCTGCAGAGTTGAGCACGAGCGATTGCTGCTTGCGTGACGCCACCCGACCTTTGATCCAGACGGATCCATTGGTGACTTCCAGGTCCAGATCAAAATCGCGCAGCTGACCACCATCCTTGAGTTTCTGCAATTCGGCGATGACCGCACTGGCGAGCGCGTCGTCGTCTCCATCGATAATTTCAGCCGCTTCTTCTGTGTCGTTGCTAACGGGCACGACTTTCATCAGTTTCCGGGGATCCAGAGCTGACAGCAATGCGGGACCGTCATTTGTACGTTGTTGAATGGCAAGGTCGTTCACCACTCGCGTTACACCTCGGATTCGCCTGGCAGTATCCAGGACCAGGTTAAGCTGTTGTTTGTTGCGGACTTTTCCGCTCAACAGCACTTCGCCGTCATCGACTTGCAGATCGACCGCAAAGCCCTTGAGTGCTCCTTCTTGCTTGTGTGTTTGCAGCTTGCTTAACAGGGCATCTGCGATTGCCTGATCATCGGCACGAAGCATGGACGGTGCCAGGGTGGCAATCGTGAACAGCGCCAACCCAATCACGGATTTTCGCATGGGTCCCCCCTCCTGAGGTAGGATTCCTTAGTAGAAAAAATGGGTCCGCCGTTGGTCCTTTCTCTGCCAAATCGTAATGAGAAAGGGCGACGGATTTGCGGGAAATGTGCAGGTCGTTTTCAGGAAACGAAAAACGAACCAGCGAGACCAAACGGGGAATCTACAAGGCGGAGAATGCGCTTGCGTAGGCCCCCCGGCGCAACGCTGAAGTTCGACAATTCGAATGCCGTTAACTTATGTGTCGGTAACGGCTCGTGCTGAATAGCAGGTTTTTTTCGATTTTGCCGGACTCAACGCCTAAAACGGCTCTCCATGACCCTGGAGAATGTGCCGTAAACTGCTTTATATTAACGTGTTGAGGTTATTTTACGCAGCCTGCGAGATTTCTACCCATGAGGGGTGTCGTTCTCGGATTGAACAGTTGCACGCGGAAAAGTCTGCCTAATCGTTCAGGTGCACACACCGCACGGGCAGGTCCGTAGGCTCCGATGCAGAGGGTGTGTTGGTGGTCATCTTTGTACAGACCGCAGCGACCTGTTCGTGCGAGCCAGCGGAGGAGGTATTCACTGGGTTTGGGCCGCTACTGTAATGCTGCCTTGACTTGAGCCTCGGCTGCCTCGATGTGGAGATTCCGGGTGAGGACTTTTCCATCAGCACCGATCAGGAGCATCGTTGGCAAAGAGAGGATACCGAGTTCGTTGGCGAGTCGGCTGTCCAGCCCACCTTTCTCAAAGAGATGAGACCACTGAAACCTCCTATTTTGGAGATAGGCTTTAACGTCTTGTGCATTGGTATCCAGATTGACACCAACGATTTGAAAGCGTTTTCTTCCATATCTGGTTTGCAGCGTTCGGAGCTGTTCCATCTGCTCCAGGCAAGGTTCGCACCAGGTGGCCCAATAGTGCACGACCACCACCTTTCCTCGCAGCGATGCCAGGTCGAGTTTTGTACCTGAGAGTGTTGTGCCACGCAGGGCGATTTTCTGGCCTACTGACCGCAAGCGACGACGGGCGCCGGCCGCTTTACGCGCCGCGATCGTATCTGGGTATTGCTTGATAATGCGTGCATACCAGGTGCTGGCCTCTGTCTCCAGATTCTCAAATTCGCGTGCAATGGCCAGTTGCAACATGGCCTCTGCGGCATCCTCGCTCTTTGGAAAGGATGTGACGAACTGCTTGAGATTCGCCAGCCACTGCTGTTGGATTGCGCCAAAGTCGGCATCGGGCTCGTTGATTTTTTGTGCATAGTCAGCAGACAGATGGCGGAAGCGAACGTACGCGATTAACGCATCGGGTTGTTGTTCACGCGTTAGTTGTTTCACCAGATCTTCCAAGCGCTCTACGCCGGATGGAAGTTCGCCGGTTTGTACTGCGGCACTCACGGTATCTGCCAGTTGGCGGACCCAGGCCTGCTTTTCTTCGCTGGGGACAGACTGTTGTGACAATTTACCAAGAATGTCGGCCCGCTTGACGTGTAACGAAGTACGGTCTGATGTTCTGCTTGCCGTTTCCAGCTCTTCATCGATCGTATTGAGTTGAGCGAGCAGTTCTTGGCCAGCGTCGCTAATTCCCGCGGGGGTTGTGGCTGTCGGAAGCGAAACCGGTTGCATGGCGGGCGGGAAAAAAATCTCGGCGCCGAGTGTGAGCTCCTGGTCTGGAGAAAACCCATGTGGCAAGTCTACAACGCGCCACCCGTCCCGGACCTGGACGAGCGTGCCGATGCTGATTTGTTGTGGCGTGCTCCCTGTTTCAATCACTGCCGCGACGTTTTTATATAGTGTCAAATCTTTTCGGGAACCGTGGGTTCCAGCGGGAATCAGGCCCGGTCGGCTGGCGACACAATGTACCCAGCGAGTTGTGCGGCGGACGACTTTTTGCGCCGTCACAAGTCGTTCGAATCCCGACTCCACGCCCTTTAGTTTTTCCAGCAGTTGTTCAGTGTGTGTGGTACCGAGCTGCAGATCACTCAGTTCCTTGGCGGTTAGCAGGACAAGTTTGAATCGATCGACGTCTCCGGTAGCCAGGGCGGCGACCACCTCTGAGGTGACTTCTTCAGCTGATATGGATTTCCACTGGTTGATTTGGCCGTCCTCATCCGGGTCCAAGCCCCAGCGCATTCCCGCGGTGCCCAACCAACGATATTGATCAGCTTTGCCATTAAAGTCGGCATCGATGTCACGGTAGACCTCGACTCCGCGCTTGTAGTAGCACCACAAATCGACCTTGTTGTCTTTGTTCGTATCGACGAATCGCCGCAGCGTCTCTCCATCAGGTCCTTCTACCACCCAGCCAGCCTCATTTTTGCCCGTTGAGGTGGCTTTCACCNAGTACTGGNNGAATTGCTTNGGATCTGGACGCTCAATGTCAACTTTGAGCTGAATNGGAGCAAGCCGCAGNGCCTGGCTGCTGGTCGGATTTTCACTCCGTCCGTAANTCGTCAGGCAAGTNGCCAGGAATCCCGCGAACAGNTGAAAACGTAGCCATGACAATCGCGACATGACNAACTCCTCGNTGCTAGCTTTGTTTCACTGGGGATCTACCCCGAGACTCGGTTCGTTATCGGTTAGATAAAGTGGGCTGCATGAAGAAAAGGTAGCGGTTCTCAGGATTGCAGCGATTATCGGGCCTGGCGACCGCGACGCGTGGGGAGAGAATCCGTTTGGGTAACGGACCTGGTGTTTCGCTGGTCTGGCGTTGGCAATGAATTAGTGGAGTCCCCTTTTGACAGCCGGCGCCCCGCTCCTACAATACGAACTCCATGACACGGGCGTGTAGCTCAGTTGGTTAGAGCGCGTCGCTGATAACGACGAGGTCCATGGTTCGACTCCATGCACGCCCACTGACAGTGTGTGGTTACGCTGTTGCTGCGAGGCAGCTGCAGGCATGAGCTTGGACTGCGTAATTGCCTGCAACCACCGTACAGGAAGTGCGGGAACGTTAGCTCACGGGGACGTAGCTCAACTGGGAGAGCACGGGCTTTGCAAGCCCGGGGTTGGCGGTTCGAGCCCGCTCGTCTCCACTTTATATCTGTGTTGCCGCGAATTGCTCCAGTTGGCAATCCGGTTAGGATTTAGACATCTACAGATCGCCAGGAGCGTGTTGCGTTTAGGTGGCGGTGGGCGGAGCAATTATTTCTTCGAATACTTGCTCCGCTGGCGATTGACGGTGTTGGTACCGGTCGCTAAAATCACCCCTTCAAGGACGGCTGGACAAGCCTGTTGGCATTGAGCCAGCATTTGCTTTGGCAGCCTCCTTTTTCCTGCCTCGAGCGACAGTCAGGAAGTGTCTTTTTCTTGTACTTCAGGAAGAAGGTATTTTCTGTCAGTTTCTGGCAGGAGGTCGTCGTTGACGATCGTTTGCTCTTTGACAATTTGGTTGTTGCAAGTAGATGGCATCTTCGTAGTAACGGGATGATCACTCTCGGGAGGCTGGTCTTTTTGAGGCCGTCTGACGTGGAGTGTTAGTTTTGTTACTGCATTTTTGAAGTTAGCGCCAAAAAGACGATGGAGTTAATCGTTACTGGATCAAGTAGCGACCAGGAATTCGGGGTTGAGCTTCCGGGTTCCGTTTGAATTCGTCGGTTAAGGGGTTCTGTTGATTTTAAGGTGGTCTCGTTTACGGGGTTTCACTTGAACGTCAATCGGGTTTCTTTTCTGAGAGTTTTGGATTCAAGTGGTCAAGCTACCAAGGGCGCATGGGGGATGTCTTGGTATCGGAAGGCGATGAAGGGCGTGGAAGTCTGCGAAAAGCCCGGGGGAGTTGACAAACGAACTTTGATCCTGGGATTCCTGAATTGTTCCTGCGCTGAATCCATAGGCGCGTGGAGGCAAACTCGGTGAACTGAAACATCTAAGTAACCGAAGGAAAATAAAGAAAAATCGATTTCGTCAGTAGCGGCGAGCGAACGCGAAATAGCCCAAACCGAACCCATTTTTGGGAGCGGGGTTGTAGGGCCTCTCACATGGAAGTTACAAAACTGCCTGCTAGCAGAATCGTACGGAAAGGCGAACCACAGAGGGTGATAGTCCCGTAAGCGACAGCAGAGCAGTCTTCCGAGAGGTACCTGAGTAGGTCGGGTCACGTGGAACCCCGACTGAATCTACGGGGACCATCCCGTAAGGCTAAATACTCTCCGATGACCGATAGTGAACTCAGTAGCGCGAGTGAAAGGTGAGAAGAACCCCTATTAGGGGAGTAGCAGAACCTGAAACCATGCGCCTACAAGCGGTCGGAGCTTATTGCTCTTTGAGCAATGGTGACGGCGTGCCTTTTGCATAATGATCCGGCGAGTTACCGTCTGCGGCACGGTTAAGGCCTTACGGGCTGGAGCCATAGGGAAACCGAGTCTTAATAGGGCGAATATGTCGTTGGTGGTAGACGCGAAACCGGGTGATCTACCCATGGACAGGTTGAAGCGCGGGTTATACCGCGTGGAGGACCGAACCCACTTGGGTTGAAAACTGAGGGGATGATCTGTGGGGAGGAGTGAAAGTCTAATCAAACCCGGAGATAGCTCGTTCTCTCCGAAATATCTTTAGGGATAGCCTCGTGCCACTACGTCTCGGGGGTAGAGATACTGAATCGGATGAGGGCCCTTTCCGGGGTACCTCACTGAACCAAACTCCGAATACCGAGACGACTATCACGGGAGTCAGTCCGCGTGGGATAAGCTGCGTGGTCGAGAGGGAAACAACCCAGATCGTCGGCTAAGGTCCCGAAGTTATGCTTAGTCACTAAGGAAGTTGAATTGCAGTGACAGCCAGGATGTTGGCTTAGAAGCAGCCACCATTTAAAAAGTGCGTAACAGCTTACTGGTCGAGCAATTCTGCGCCGATAATGAACGGGAGTAAGCAT
>PBOG01000074.1 GCA_002724245.1 Planctomycetaceae bacterium | reverse complement strand
GCAATCCATGCGGCGCGAGATGGAGATCTTTTGTGTTGGCCAATGCATCGATCAGTTGACCGAGGAGGATGACGAGCAACTCGAGAGCATTCTGGCCGAACTGACCCGCGCCTGTGCCAAGGGCGATCTCAGCGCCATTGCCGATTGCGACCTGACGTTGCACCGTACTCTCGTGCGCCGCGCTTCGGGCGAGTTAGAGGCGATTTGGCTGAGCATTACGTCGCGGCTGCTGATGGATTACTCGCGCATTGATCGGTTCGTTGAAATAGTCGCTGAGCACGAGGCCATCGTCAACGCTGTGAAGAATCGCAACCTCAAGTCCGCGCAAAGGGCGATCAATGCGAACATAATCTGATATGCGCCTTCTCACGTTTTTTTTAATCGGGACGAGTTCCTTGGGCACAGCGGCCGATCGTGAGGGGGAACGGTTATTCGCGTTGAAGGTGCGAGGCATCTTCAGTTCCAAATGCGTGGCCTGCCACGGCGAGGATGGGACGAAGCTGAAGGGTGATTTGGATCTGACCTCGCGTGCGGCAATGCTGAAGGGCGGCGAGAGTGAGGTGGCATCCGTGATTCCCGGCAAGCCGATGGCAAGTCCGTTGTACCTCGCGGCCACGCGCGAGAATCAGGATGACTGGTCGGCCATGCCGCCGAAGGAGAGCGACAAACTTTCACCGGCGCAGTTGACCGTGCTCAAACGCTGGATTGAACTGGGCGCGCCTTGGCCAGAAGCCAAGGCGCAGGCGCGCTATATCGCCGAGGAACGCGCCCAGCCAGTGACGGACGAAGGTGTGCTGATCAAAACCAGCGGCGGACTGTCGGAGGACTGGACGTTTCGCCGCTACCAACCGGAGGATGTGTGGGCGTTTCAGCCGTTGAAAAAACCGGCGGTGCCGAGGGGCGCGGCGAATCCGATTGATGCGTTCATCGGTCGCAAGCTGAAAGCAGCCGGTTTTGCTGCAGCGCCGTCGTCGGATTTTCGCACGTTGGTCAAGCGCGCGTATTACGATCTCACCGGTTTGCCCCCGACACCGTTTGAGATTTTCGAATTTAGGGGGGAATGGGACAAGAACCCGGCCAAGGCGTGGGGAGACCTGATCGACAAGCTGTTGGCCAGTCCGCATTACGGCGAGCGCTGGGGTCAGCATTGGCTAGATGTCGCGCGCTACGCTGACACCGGCGGGTACTCGAACGACTACGAGCGTTCGAACATGTGGCGTTATCGTGACTACGTCATCCGCGCCTTCAACGCCGACAAGCCGTACAACAAGTTCATCATCGAGCAGTTGGCCGGCGATGAGTTGTGGGAACGCCAGCCCGAGGCCAAGCGCGATCCGGAGTTGCTGGTGGCCACCTCGTTCCTGCGCATGGGCCCATGGGACCCGGCCATGACGCTCGCCCCGCAGGCGCGGCAGATCTATCTCGATGACGTCGTCAACGCGGTGGGCCAGACTTTTCTCAGCACGACCATGCGCTGTTTTAAGTGCCACGATCATAAGTTTGACCCGTTGCCCACGCGTGATTACTACCGTGTTTACGCCGTGTTCGCCGGCACGCAACTGGCCGAGCGGCCCGCGCCGTTCTCGAAAAATGAGAACTTGGCCAAGCTGAAGGAAGGCCGCACCGCCACCGAGCATCTCCACCGGTATGCAGATAAAAAATACCAGGCGCTTTACCGCAAGCAGGAGGATGCAGCGCGGGCGTGGTTTGCCAAGCGGAGCAAAAAGTACCTTGACGAAAACGCGCGAAAAAGTCTGGCCGACGAGGAAAAACCGCCACGTCATGTGGGGCTTACGCCGGAGGAGCAGGGCAGGATGAAGGTGCGCCGGCAGGACGAGTGGATTTGGAAGCGCCGTCTGGAGCGTTATCAGCCGATGGTGCAGGGCGTTTACAACGGCTCTACACCAAAATCACTCAATGCCCGCGCCATGCGCATGCCCAAGCAACGAGCCAAACAGGCACCGTCTCCGGGCCGCATCCTGCTCGGTGGCGCGCTGGAGGCACCGGGCGCGGAGGTAGGGCCGGGCGTGCTCAGCGCCACAGCAGCGCCGGTTTCACACAAGAGCGATGACCCGTACGCGCTGCCCGAGCGGTTGCGCGGCCGGCGACTGGCCTTGGCCAAGTGGATCGCCGATCCGGCCAACCCACTCACCGCGCGTTCGATCGTTAATCGCGTGTGGCAGCATCACTTCGGCCAGCCGCTAGCGGGTAACCCCAACAACTTCGGGGCCAAGGGTGACAAGCCGACCCACCCGGAATTGCTCGACTGGTTGGCGGCGGATTTCGTTGAGCACGGCTGGAGATTCAAGCGCCTTCACCGGCTCATCATGAAGTCGGAGACCTACCGCCAGTCCGGAAGCCATCTGCAGGCTTCGGAGTTGGCTGTGGTTGATCCTGAAAATCATTTTTTTGCCTACCGTATCCCGCGCCGCCTGTCGGCGGAGGAACTGCGCGACAGTCTGCTCAAAGCTACTGGTGAACTGAACCCCGCCATCGGCGGTTTGCCGGTGATGCCGGAGATCAATATGGAGGTCGCCCTGCAGCCGCGCATGATTCAGTTCTCTCTCTCACCTGCCTACCAGCCCTCGCGCACACCCGCCGAGCGCAACCGTCGAACCATTTACGCCTACCGGGTGCGTGGTCAAGCCAACCCGTTCCTCGAGACGTTTAATCAACCCAATCCCAATGACTCCTGTGAGGCACGCGTCGCCGAGACAGTGACTCCGCAGGTATTCACTCTGCTCAACAGCAGCGTGATGAGCGATCGCGCCATCGCCCTGGCGCTGCGCGCCGAGAAGGAATTCGATACCCTGCACCTACAGGTGAAGCGGGCCGTACAACTCGCCTACGGTCGCGTGCCGGACAAGGTCGAGTGGGAGCGCCTTAAGCAGTACGTCGTCAAGATGCGTGCCTACCACGCCACACACAAGCCGACACCTGTTAAATACCCTACAGCCATCACGCGTTCTCTTGTCGAGGAACTCACCGGACAGCCTTTCGAGTACGAGGAGATTTTGCCTGTGTTTGAAAATTACGTCGCCGACAGGAAGCCTGCCGATGTCAGTGCCGAAACGCGCGCCTTGGCAGACTTGTGTTTGCTTTTGTTTAATTCGAACGAATTCATGTACGTTTACTGATGAATATTCCTGGACTGAAACGCCGAGATTTTTTGTACGGCTTGGGCTCCTCGCTGGGTGCACTGGCCATGACTGACTTGCTCGCCAAGGAGGTCGCCGGGCCTTTGGCGCGGAAGAAGCCGATGCACGCACCCAGAGCGAAGGCCGTCATCATGCTTTTCATGGAGGGCGGACCGAGTCAGGTCGATACCTTTGATCCGAAACCAAAGCTCAATGCGCTGCACAAGACAGAGAGCAAGCGCACGCGCGGGTTGGAGACGGGATTCAAGTTTTTCGTGGGCAGTCCCTTCACGTCCCGCAAGGTCGGACAGTCTGGGCTGGACATGAGTGAGCACTGGAAACATCTGCCTGAGGTGGCCGATGAACTGTGCAACTACCGCGGCTGCATGGCGGAATCGCTGAACCATCCCGAGGCGTTATTTCACATGAACACCGGCAGCCGACTGGGCGCGGATCCGGCGCTAGGCGCGTGGGTCAATTATGGCCTTGGTTCGGTAAATCAAAACCTGCCTGGCTATGTTGTGCTGACGGAGCTCGCCCTGCCGCAGGGTGGTTCGCGCAACTGGAGCAACGGTTTTTTGCCCGGGCATTTTCAAGGCACGCGCCTGCGCCCGACAGGATCGCCTATCCTCGATTTGCAGGCACCGGCCCATAAGACACGCGACCATCAACGCGCGGCCCTCGACGAACTTGCCTTTCTCAATCAACGCCATGCCGCCAAGCACCCGGGCCACAAGGATCTTGCAACGCGTATGGCCAGCTACGAACTGGCCTTCCGTATGCAGGCCGAGGTGCCGGGCGTGATTGACCTAAAGGGCGAGCCTGAGCATGTTCGCAAGGCCTACGGCATGGACCAAAAAGAGACTGCCGAGTTCGGCCGGCAATGCCTCATGGCCCGCCGTCTTGTGGAAAAGGGCGTGCGTTTCGTGCAGATATTTTCCGGCGGCTGGGACAGCCACGATTACCTCGAGCGCGGCCACAGCTCGCGCATTCGTTCGGTCGATCTACCGATGACTGCGCTCATCAAGGATCTTAAAGAACGCGGCATGCTCGATGACACGCTTGTCATTTGGACCGGCGAATTCGGCCGCACGCCAGATAACAACAAACGTGGCGGCGTTTATTCCCTCGGTCGCGGCCACAACGCCGATGCCATGACCATGCTCATGGCCGGCGGCGGCGTGAAGAAGGGATCCATCGTCGGTGCNACCGACGANNTNGGNGCNAAGGCNGTTGAGGTCGCTCATCCCATCCGCGACCTGCACGTGACTCTCCTGCATCTACTCGGCCTTGATGACAACAAGCTNACCTACTTCCACGCCGGCCGCTANAAGCAGCTCAGCCAATTCGGCGGCAAGGTGATTNAGGAATTGATCGCATGAATTTGANCCGACGCGGTTTCCTTCGCGTTGCAAACCCCTTTAAACGATTTATGAGAAAGAGGTCTGTTGTTTNTTTGATAATATTAATTACCGCTTTGACTGTTTCAGCCAAGGATCGTCCCAATGTGCTTTTCATTATGTCCGACGACCATACGGCTCAGGCGGTAGGGGCGTATGCTACGTTGTTGAAGACGCTCAACCCGACGCCCGCTCTGGATCAACTGGCGGAGGAGGGGATGGTGTTCGACAATGTGTTTTGTTCGAATTCCATCTGCACGCCAAGCCGGGCCACCATCATCACCGGGCAGTACCCGCATGTGAACGGCGTGACCGATCTAACCGGACGCGTCCTGCCAGCGAAGCAGACGTTGCCAATTCTATTCCGCAAGGCCGGTTATCAGACGGCGATGATTGGCAAGTGGCACCTCAAGGTGGAGCCAAACTTTGACTACTATAAGGTGTTGCCGGGGCAGGGTAAATATTTCAATACCGAGTTCCGCGTGCAGGGCGACAAGCCGTGGCCGAAGAACGTTGTCACTCACAAGGGCGAGCATTCCTCCGACGCAATAACCGACTCCACCCTGCATTGGTTCAAGACAAAGTACGACAAGGACAAGCCGTTCTTCATCTGCCACCAGTTCAAGGCACCGCATGATTATTTTGAAAATGCGCCGCGCTACCAGAAATACCTCGCCGATGTGAAGATTCCAGAGCCGCCCACTCTCTACGATGTGCCTGACACCTTCGGCTCCATTGCCACGCGCGGCTACCAAGACGAACTCCTGCCGCACATCGGCACCTCCATCGGCAAGCGTAACCCGCGCCGCTCGTATGCCGTCGACCTTAAGGAGCGTTTCCCCGGGGAGTTCCCCGCAGACTACGACGTGGCCAAGCTTTCCGAGCGCGAGACCACCCGCCTCGCCTATCAGGCTTATCTTCGCAAATACCTCCGTTGTGTGAAAGGTGTGGATGACAACCTCAAGCGACTCTTCGACTACCTCAAGGCCGAGGGCCTCTACGACAACACCGTCATCATCTACACTGGCGACCAGGGTTTCTGGCTCGGCGAAAACGACTATCAAGACAAGCGCTGGGCCTACGATCCCTCCATGCGCATGCCCTTCATCGTGCGCTACCCCAAGGCCATCCGGGCTGGTACGCGTTCCGACGCCATCGTGGAGAATGTCGATTTCCCCGCGCTCATGCTCGACTTCGCCGGCATCCCCGTGCCCTCCACCATGCAGGGGCGTTCGTTCAAGAGCATTTGCGAAACCGGCAAGGAGCCCAAGGGTTGGAAGCAGGCCGCCTACTACCGTTACTGGATGCACATGGCCCACCACGATAACCCCGGCGTGATGGCCATCCGTACCAAAACGCACAAACTCGTTTACTACTACGGCTGCAACTACGACGGCGGCTACCAGACACCGCCGGGCTGGGAGTTGTACGACCTCAAGATGGATCCCTCGGAACTTAACAACGTCTATGACAATATCGCCTACGCCAAGGTGCGCGATCGCTTGAAGACACAATTCGCCACACTGCGCAAAACCGTGGGGGATGATGGTAGCCATTATCCTGCCGTCGAAAGGGTCGTGCAGGACTTTTGGGACTACGATGCTAATGACATTGAAAAAGCCCGAAGAATTTCCGGAGATTACCTCAAACGCCGCCTGCAGGAACTTAAGGATGGCAAAAGCAATCCTCGTACTTGGATTGGAAAATAATGAAACTGAATCAGCTGACTGGAAGCACACACTGCCCAAAAAGCCCACAGGCAAAGTGTTTTCTAGGGAGCGGAATAGAACTGCAACAAAACTTCAGTAAGGAGCAAGCAAATGATTAGGAATAAAAGTTATCTCTTTGTTTTACTTCCATTTTT
>PBOG01000073.1 GCA_002724245.1 Planctomycetaceae bacterium | reverse complement strand
ACCGGCACTTTTGACATCAAACAGTTCGACAACAAAATCGGCGGTACCGTGGCAGGAGAGTTTCAGTTGACAACGGAAGCTTTCCAGGACTGAGTTCCCTGCCCACTGTTCTTGGCAAAGGGTGGCTTCAAAGGAGGGGGTACGGCCACGGCGCGACAGACGAAGCAGGCTATAAGGCCGTAGACAATCGAGTGAGTGTGTCGGAGCTGCACGTCACCTGGCTGCATCAATTAGGGGTCGACCATGATGAATTGACTTACCAGCAGGCAGGCCGCACTGAGACAGTGACCGCTTCCCCTGGGACTGGCGCACAAGTGACTCATGCGATCCTGACCAGACGCAAGGTCTGCATCTTCTATCATTGGCCCGCGCAGAAAAAACGGACGACCGCTGGGGTCGTCCGCGACTGAACATCAATTGAAAACCAGCAGGCAAGGCCGGGCGGCCAACTCAAACAATCGGCTCGGCCAACTCTTCTGCCGATTCGCCTGCTCCCTGACGTCGTCTGCGTCTTCGCACGGAACCCCAGGCCATGCCGATTGCGGCGATTCCACCAATCAACATCGATCCCGGCTCAACTCAAAATTGCCATATCTCCAAGGCAAAATCCCAACCAGCGGCCCACTGAAGTTAACCTGGGATAAATAAACAATATGGGAAGCCAATTTCCAGTCACCTCGAACACGCGGCAAACAGGTATTCCGCGACACGTACGCCCGACCTACCGGTGCTTAGCCACACGTACACGACAGCGCTGGACCGTAAGGCAACAAGCGACCATGTGCGTTCACTACCCTTGGCAAACCGTGCACAACTAGCAGCCAATCAACAACCGTCTCTGACTCGCAAGACACAAACACCTGCCTGGTAGAGATGCCCTCACAGTGCGATGCCAAAACGCTCGGACCGGCGTTCAATGATTATCCACCTGCCGGCACAATATCAGCTTTGGTGCAACGGCAGTGGATTCCCAACAGATACGTGCTAGAACCCCTGACACATTGGTCAATCGAGACGGTTGCTAGCAACATTGTCCACTCGGTCACCTCGGCCCGAACGAACCTGCTACCTTCCTGGGTTCGTTTCGCGCAAGCATTCAATGTATGTTGACATGTGTAGCTCTTGCCTTATTTACTCGCCAAACCGAGGTGCTCATTGTTTCCAGCCTTCATGCATATCAACCCGCTTGGCACACCGTTGAGCCGGACCAGGTTGCTACGACTCCCTGCCGTCTTTGTGCTTGCTGTCCTACTCACACTATTCCAGGAAGCAGCCGGGAAACAACCACATTCTTTCCCAGCGTTACAACAGCAACTTGAAACATCAATCCTCCCATTGCTTCGGCGTTATTGCGTGGACTGTCACGCAGGCGACCAACCGAAAGGAGATGTCAACATTGAGAAGATCAAAAGGATCAGCGATGTGCGCCGCAATCCGCGACTCTGGCAAGATGTACTTTTCATGCTCGACAACAAGCAGATGCCACCACCGAAAAGTGACCAGCTCTCGTCGCACGAAGCCAAGTCGCTCCGATCCTGGATCCAACACTATCTCAATGCCGAAGCCCATGCCAATGCGGGTGACCCGGGTCCAGTAGTAATGCGACGTTTGAGTCGCGCCGAGTTGGAAAACACATTACGGGACCTGACGGGTTTCGATCTGCAACCAACCCGCCAGTTTCCTGCTGACAATGCCGCCGGGGAAGGTTTCACGAACGCTGGGGAAGCCATGGTCATGTCGCCGGCCTTGTTCGATAAATATGCTGCGGCAATGCGAAAGATCTCCGCACACGCAGTATTGCTACCCGATCGCATTCACTTTTCCCAGTCACCTCATGCCCGTGACTGGGAGCAAGAGCGTTTCCAGAAAATCCAACAGATTTACCAACGCTATACGAGCCCCGGGGGCCTGCTGGCCCTGGAACCGTATCTCGCAGCAACGTTGCGCTGGCGTGAGAAGGCCAATGACCAGCAAAGTTCACTTCACGATTTCGCCAAACAGCTCGGTTTAAGTCCCCGTTACTTGCAGCGATTATGGACGACCCTGAATGTTCCTGCGGTATCCTCGCCGGCGGAAAACAAACCGCGACGACCTGACGCAAACAAAGGTCCCAACGCGGTCTATCTGATGGATCAATTGCGTCTCAAGTGGCAGCAGGCAACGTGTTCTGATTATGGAGAACTACTCAGTTGGGTTAATCGCTGGAGAGATCAGATGTGGTCGATCGATCCGCTGACAATCAGCTGGTATGGTCGCTGGCAAACTGCCAGACCTACTCTACTATCACGTCAAACGATCCGTTGGAAAATGCGAAACCAGAAAGGCGATACGACACTGTTCCTGATCTGCACACCTGGCCAGCAGCAGACAACCACACGGGTGCGGTGGCAGCAGCCACGATTTGAGCAGTCCGGCAAACCGACCATCTTGCTACGCGAAGTGCTCCCCAAACTGAACTACACGGGCGCAGACCAATGCGATCTCGAAACGGCTGCACCTTCTCGTATCGAACTGAATTTACCCGCAGCCCAGGTAGCAGGATACGATTTCGTCGTTGATGCCACGTTGGCAGAAAACAACGTTGACTCTGAACTCATCCACGCTCGTGTTGAAGCACGAACAGCACACTGGGAGGACAGCGCGTATCCTCGTGCCGTCAAGTTTCACGGAAAACCGCAGGTCATTGCCAATGCGATTCATAATCGACCGGCTATCCACTTTGCGAAGAACGCCTACATGCTGCTCGGAGACTCCGCACAACTGCGGCTCGCCACGTTTACCATCACTGCAGTTATCAAGTATGTCGGCGGCCACGGCGGACCCGCGCGGTCGATCTATAACAATTACGACAATCCGATCAACTGGGGCAAAGGGGTTTCACTGCAATTAATGGACAATGGAACCGTCTATTTTTTTACCACTGCGGGAACGCCTGAGTCTTATGGACAACTCTATTCTACGGAACGGCTGCGCCCCGGTTTTCACATCATCACCGCAACCTATACACCTCACGACAAAAAAATCTACGCCAACGGAAAGCTCATCGCTGCCGGAAAAAGCAAAGGTCTCGACTACGGCACCGGCACCAAAGCGGCCATCGGAGCACTACGAGAATTTGGCCAGGATTTTGAAGGAGACATTGCCGAAGTCGCTGTGTTTCCGGGAGTCAACACCAGTCGTCGCACCGCATTTGAATCGGCGTTAGGACGCAAATACAGGATTGCTGTCGTCTCAGCTGACGACCAGGTAACACCGCCTGAAACAAACGGAACGCCTGCTCCACCCGCACTCTGGTTCAGCGCCGATCGGTTTGTCCCGGCCGAACGCTATACCCCTTCGTTGGCGCCAACCAGTCTGCCACCCCTGATCGGCGCACCAGCCAGCCGACGCTATCAGGAATTTGACCGCCAGCAGCGGGAGTTTCGTGAAGTGTTCCCACGCGGCTTGTGTTTTGACGCCATTACGCCACTGAATCCAGGGCAGATTACGCTGCGTGTTTACTATCGTGAAGACGAATGGCTGGATCGCTTGATGCTCTCTCCGGAAGAGCGAACACGCCTCAATCGCACATGGGAAGAACTGCATTACATCGGCAAGGATGCCCGGCGTGAACACGAGAGCTTTGACGTGTTTCTTGGATTCACAACCCAGGTAAGTAAAGAGCAGACCGCCCAGTTTGAGGCGTTTCGTGAGCCGATTCGCCAGCGGGCCGAAACCTTTGAACAACGGTTACTGGACAGCGAGCCTCATCACTGGAAGTCGCTACTGAAGTTCGCCCGACAGGCCTGGCGGCGCCCCATCAAAACGGCTGAAAGCAAAGCTCTCAGGAAGTTTTACGAAGCGTTACGCGCCGACGCGGTGTCCCATGAAGCAGCAGTGCGGATCGTGCTATCACGTATTCTGATATCACCACACTTCCTTTATCGGATCGAACAAACGCAAGAAGGTAATCAGGATGCCCCGCTGACACCGTGGGAACTGGCATCTCGCCTGAGTTTTTTCCTGTGGTCTTCGATACCAGACACGCCCTTGAATAACTCAGCGGATCGTCTGGGTACAGATCACGAATGGAATGAGCACCAGAATCTGAAAGATCCAGCCAGTGAAGAGCTCGTTCGG
The DNA here is from genome assembly GCA_002724245.1 of Planctomycetaceae bacterium. GTDB lineage: Bacteria > Planctomycetota > Planctomycetia > Pirellulales > Pirellulaceae > UBA9264. The sequence continues at coordinate 45,308 of PBOG01000073.1, read as the reverse complement.
CAAGCACGCCGGATGTTACGAGACCACCGGGTTCGCGGGCTGGCTACCGAATTTGCCTGCCAGTGGCTCGATTTACACGACTTTTCCAGCTACAACGCCAAGAGCGAAGCACAGTACCCCATGTTTGTCGATCTCCGTGCGGATATGTACGAGGAAGTGGTGCAGTTTTTTCAAGATCTGTTTCGGCGCAACGGTTCGCTACTCGAAATTCTTGACAGCGACCACACCTTTGTGAATGCCTCCCTGGCAAAACATTACGGCTGGCGTGAATTCACTGGCAAGGGCTGGCGGCAGTGGAACGGAATCCGCCGTTACTCTCGTGGAGGAGTGATTGCAATGGCCGCTGTGCTCTCCAAACAATCCGGGGCAACCCGAACGAGCCCGGTATTACGGGGTAATTGGATCGTAGAAACGTTGCTGGGCGAAAAATTACCGGATCCACCGGCCACCGTTCCCGAACTACCTGACGCCGTCAATCGCAACGGCCTGACCGTCCGAGAAAGCACCGAGAGACACGTTAGTGATCCAACCTGTGCCCATTGCCACCTACGGATCGATCCGTTTGGTTTTGCCCTCGAATCGTTTGACGCGATAGGCCGATTGCGTGAAAAAGACCTGACTGGCAAATCGGTCGATACGCATGTTCGGTTGCCAGATGGAACGGAATTCACGGGCCTTGACGGGCTGCGCCGCTATCTGTTGACCCAACGACGTGATGATTTTGTGCGCCAGTTCTGCAAAAAACTGATTGGATTTTCCCTAGGACGATCCGTACAGCTATCCGATAAACCGCTCATGGACGAAATGCACGACCAGCTCGCCGCGAACGATTACCGTATCTGGTCCGCCGTGGAAACGCTGATTCGCAGCCGACAATTTCGCTACCACCGCGGGCTACAAGCAACACGCCCTGAGCAGGTTGAAAATCGTTGACCTGCTATTTCTGCCCACTGCTTGTCTGTGAAGTCTCATCCGAATTCAAGTTCCGCTGACTGCGAAGTGGGATGAGTCGCTGGGCCTCACGCATGAAGCCCTGCAATTCGCGATTGCGTTCGAGCTGGTGAAGACTGATCAAATCGCGTACTTGCTCCAGCACTCTTTGAGCCTGCTGGATCTTCCCTAACTGCTGCCATGTCATTGCCAGGAATACACGGTCCCAGGCGGAATCCTTATTGGCATCAGAATCTGGACGCAGCGCCATTGCCTGTTGGAGCGTTTTTTCGGCAGCCTGGTAGTCCCCGATACGATATTGGGCAACTCCCAGCGTATTGAGCAAATTGGCATTGCGGCGATTCATTTCACACGCCTGCCGCGCCCAATCGAGGGCTTGCCGGTAACGCTCAGGGGATGCCTTGGGGGAACGAACGATGTTCCAACTTGATTCATTCAGGTTGACAGCACTCAGACGCTGTTTATCCCTGGGTGATTGTGCCGCGGGTCGACCTTTCGGGATTACCTCTGGATCAACCACGTTGTCAACGTTGTCCTCAGGAATACAGCCTGTGAGGGCAACCAGAATCCAACCAGGAAATATTCGTCCCATTCGTGTCTCTCCGCACCCTGAGGCTGAAAACAAAAGCTTATCACGACGACAAGGCGCCTGAAAAACTCGCGAACCAACCTCGAGGTACCGTCTGGCACACGAACCGGGATTCAATCCGACGTGAACGCGTGATGTCTTGTTGTCCATTTTTGCAGCGTACGCGAGCAACGGCGACGAATACCTTGCAGGCGCCGTCAGAGAGGAGAACGCCAGTCTACCAAATCCAGCTGAGATCAAGTCAGCGACCAAGTGAGCTGGGCGAGTCTTCTCCAGTCCTGGCATCCAGGCATTCGCGATACGCTCGTCGCTCACCGTAAACAACAACCCGCGGTAAACAACCGGACAGCACGTATCCGGTGTGTTTTGTCGATACTGCCAGACAATTCGGTCTGCAGACAACTCTGCCCTCTGCCACCCACCGCAACACAGATGAGCGCGCCACGCAACCCACGGACCGCATACAACAGCCCCCAGCTGCGGTTGGTGAGGGCCCTGTCCGCCCTCCGGTCAATCCTGGCAGACACCAGAGCTGCTTTCCTGTCGCCAGATCATATCCATCGAGTTGATTCGCCCCCATAATGATGAGCTGGCGTCGACCGTTCAAATCGAGTAGCAACGGCGTTGTGCAGGCGTCACATTGCTCGGCATCTGCCGGCTGGAACCGTAGACGCCAATCGAGCAGAGTGACAACGGTTCGCAGGTTGCACCCCAACTCACACTGTGGTACGAGAGTTTCGCTCACCTTCACCAACTATTTGGAGTATCTAGCATGGCATCAACTGGGATTCTGCCACCCGTTTGGGAAGTACCTGCGGAATTTCGCGACCGCCTGGGCGACCAGGTCGGCCGACAGCGTGCGATGAAATGCGACGACCATCTGTTGTTGATTCTGCATGACCCGCCAGCACCAGACGAAAGTGAACGCGACGGTCAATTTTTCTGGCGTCAACCGAATGGCACATGGTCTTCGAGCAAACTGGGAGGGGGACCGCAGGCACTCGAACAGCACCTGGATGCCTTCCAAGAACTGATCAATCGCTTCGAAGAACAAGACCTGGCCGCAGAGAGCGCCACGGACTATTTCACGGTCCTCCACGGCCTCGCGCCGATTCGACGTTCAACCAGAAACATGCACCAGGCCTTGCAACAAGCCCGTGAAATGTGCCCCGATGATCGTGACCTGATCAATTTCCGAGACCGCGCTTATCAAATCGAACGCGCCGCCGACCTGTTAAGCAACGACGCAAAGACCTCACTCGATTTCCTGATTGCCAAACGCACAGAAGAGCACGCGGAAAACAGCGAACAAATGGCCATTGCTGCACATCGACTGAACCTCCTGGCCGCATTCTTCTTTCCGATGGCAACACTATGTGCTTTGTTTGGAGTCAACTTGAAGCACGGATTAGAGACAATTCAAAATCTCTCAGAGATTACCTCGGCACCCACTCCTTCATTCCCGTTCATCGCCATGGTGCTGGTTGGCGTCGTACTCGGCGGCTTCCTGACACGCTTTATCTCGAACAAAGTCTCGTCGGCCAAACGGAACTGACCAGATACTCTCGACAACAAATCTCTGCCCACAGAAAAGAACTGCCGGGCGGTGTGCTTATGCGATCAACTCGTCCACAATCCGCCCGTGGACATCTGTCAAACGCACGTCACGTCCACCGAAACGAAATGTCAAGCGAGTGTGATCGATCCCCAGTAGATGCAACATGTTGGCATGTAAATCGTGGACCGTCAGCTTGTTTTCAATCGCCCTGTACCCATATTCATCCGTGGCACCGTAAACCGTGCCGCCGCGAATTCCACCTCCAGCCATCCACATACTGAAACCTTGCGGGTTGTGGTCACGGCCGTTGGTCCCCTGGGCAAATGGCGTGCGTCCGAATTCACTGGTGCACACAATCAACGTTGAATCCAGGAGCCCGCGTGCCTTCAGGTCCCGGATCAACGCTGTGACCGGCTGGTCGACAGCCAGCGCATTACGCGAATGCCCGTTTTTCAGATCGCTGTGTTGATCCCATCGATCCGAATTGCCAGGATTAATCGTTAACTCGATGAATCGCACACCACGCTCCACCAGACGCCGAGCAATCAAGCACTGGGATCCATATTTGCGTGTGTTGGCGTATTCCGCTTCCAACCCATACTGTCTCTTGGTGCGGGTCGTTTCCTGTGACAAATCAAACAGTTCAGGAGCTGCGGACTGCATTCGAAACGCCAGTTCGTGGTTCGCAATTGCCGCCTCAATCACTGAATTCGTTCCCGCACTACTTGATAGATCGTGATCAAGTTCGCGCAACACGCGCTGTTTGGCGTTTTGCACATCGGCTCTGGCATCCTGTCGAAGTAGATTAGGCAAGTGCGGCGCACTCGGTAGCATCATTGAACCCTGGTAGTTCGCCGGCAAGAATCCACTACCGATATTCGACATTCCACCGGAAAACATCTGGCCACCATGCACCACGACAAATCCAGGGAAATTCTGGCTTTGGGTACCTAATCCATAGGTGACCCAGGCACCCATACTGGGTCGTCCCAGCCGGGCATGGCCAGAATGCAATGCGTAAGTCGCGTTGGGGTGGTTCGCTGAAAATGCCGTCATCGACCGGATCACGCACAATTCGTCGGCCACCGAACGAAGGTGTGGAAACAAATCACTGATCGGAATACCACTTTGGCCGCACCGCTTGAAACGCCACGGGCTGGCCAACAAGTTTCCGTTTTGGTTGAAGACAGTGGCATCGATTGCAAACGGCCTGGCTCGTCCATTTTCTGAACCCAGTCGCGGCTTCGGGTCAAAACTGTCAACTTGCGAAATACCACCATCCATGTACATAAAAATGACGCTCTTTGCACGCGGTGGCAGATGCGGACGTTTCGGCGCAAGCGGGTCATCGAGTCTCGCCCTCCCACCCGGCTCCTCAGCAAACAGTGCGCGCGCGGCCAAGGCTCCGAATCCCAACGAAGTCTGCTCGAGAATCTGCCGCCGTGTCGTAATCGCGCGGCAAACCTGATTCGTGGAAGATCGCCGTCTTTGGTTTGAGAGGTGGCGGTATGACATAGGCAAGCGTTTCATGAAAGCGATTTGTACAGGCATCTAGTTGTTGGAGAGTAACGCGGGCCCCACAAGGAAGATAAATTCTTTCCGATTGATCATCAAATGGCACAACTCCGTCCATAGTTGCACGTTGTCTTTGGCATTGGCGTCTTCAATATCAAATTGTTTTGCCAGTTCAATAAACAAATTGCGACAGCGTATTTGTTCTTGCTCCGTTGCCGACCGGGCAAACGCGGTGTAGTGCAGACCGTCAATCCGATCTCGGAAAGAATTCGAACTGGCGATAATTTGCTCCGCCCAGACGCGAGCCTGTTCGGTAACAAAAGGATCGTTCATCAGTGTCAGTGCTTGAATCGGAACATTCGTAACGCCTCGCCGCCCACAGGTAACAGAGGAATTGGGCAGATCAAATGCACGCAGAAAATTCGGCAAATAGTTGCGTCGCATTTCTATGTAGATACTCCGGCGTCCTGCTCCATCCAACGGCCCTTCTTGCTTCGGCTTGGAACGACTCGGAATGGTCTGTTGCAAATTAACCGGCACGCTGGGACCAAACATCTGTTCCCGCAAACGGCCGCTAGCCATCAGGATTGCATCACGAATCGACTCGGCAGGCAAACGGCGCAACGACATATGAGACAACCATAGATTGGTGGGATCCGAGCGCTGTGCGGTTGGAGAAGGCCGTGTCGAAAGCCGGTAGGTACTCGAAAGTGTGATCTTGCGAATCAATTTCTTCAGTGACCACTCATCCTGTCTGAAACGGTAAGCCAGATGATCCAATAACTCTGGATGGGTAGGAAGCGTTCCCATAGCGCCAAAGTTGTCGACGCTGGCAACAATACCGCGTCCTGTCAGGTAACTCCAAATCCGATTCACAATAACCCGGGCAGCGATCGGGTTGGCGGGATCAACAACCTGTGTAGCCCACTCCAGTCGACCACTTCCCGTGGTCGCAAGTGGACGCGCATCCAAGGCTGCCAGAAAGTGTCGCGGAACCGGTTTCGTGGCCATGTTCTGATGATCGCCACGTAAATAGACTGGTTCATCGCGTCCATGACCATCTGTCAGACTCCTGCCGTAAATCGGTTCAGGGACGCGTTGTCTCTGCTCGCGAAAGGTGCGAACCAGGGACTCCAGCATCGCAGAGCGGTCTACCGTCGCAGCCAGGATCCCACCTGGTTGCGTGAGCGCGTCGAGAATGTCTGACTCTGCCGCGGTGAGTTCATTCCGTTCCCAACACTTCAACAAACCGTCGATTCGATCCAGAATTACTAGCGCGGCCTGCACTCGCGAATTTGGAGCCGGACCGACGATGCGCCACGCGCGCGCATAGTCGTTGACACCCAACAATTGCCGTGGACCGCCGACCGTGACATCGTCGAGTGCCACATAACCATCGTCGGCGTGCGTCGGCGCATGCTGCTCGAGTGTGACCACCTGCATCTCGTCACCGTTATGCAACACTTCAACATACGCCCGTAGACCCTTCCAAAGCTCTGTGTTGATGGTTATCCACTGCCAGACGTCGCTGTTCACCTTTTGATCGAGTGAACGTGTCGTCACTCCCTGCCCAACCAATTCGTAATGCTGTACGAACAAACGCACCCGCGCGTGCCGCCCCTTGACCCGTACCGAAAGGGCGGTCCCCAACTCGAATGTTGGGGACTTGATCGAGCCGCCAAACCGAGACGTTAACTGCCCGGCTGCTGGGCCACGTACCATTGCCTGAAATACCTGTTCTCCGGTATGGGCGAGGACAAACGTACCGGGACGAACCGGACGGCGTCCAAAACCTTCTCCACTGGTCCGCCAATCGCCAAACGTTTGCCCCTGTATGCGGCCCAGCCGCGCGAGTGGAGTCGATGGTTCACTCTGGGACTGTTTTTGCCAGGCGGCGATTCGCTGTGCATCGGCACTGGTGAGTATCTCGGCAGCCGGACGCAACGGAGCTGTGAGAATTTCAGTACGTTGGCTAGCAGATTTCGACTCAACTCGAACACTCGAATCCAGTAGGCGGCGCCACGCAGGCTGGTGTTTCAATGGATCCAGCGATTGAGCCTTGGCAAGTTGTTGGCGCAGTGTGCGCAAGTCGCTTTTCCAGATCCGCAGCAGCTCATGCTCAATCTGATCGCGTTGCTGCTGAAGATTTGCCCGGTGTAAAGCTAAGACCTTGGGTGAAACCGTATTGACATAATCAAATCGTGAACTGGCCAATATTCCGTAGAGCGAATAATAATCGCCTGCCGTAATAGGATCGAATTTATGATCATGACATCGTGCGCAGGCAATCGTCTGTGCTAGAAACACCTTGCCGGTCACGTCGATCATGTTCTCGAACACTCGTACTTCGTCCGCGTGTACATCCGTCGGACCATGGTGTCCGTCATTGAGATACCAGTATCCGGCTCCAAGAGGTGATTCGAGTGCCCCATCTACAGGATTACATCGCGGTTGCTGCAACAAGTCACCCGCGATGTGTTCACGCACAAATTGATCGTAGGGAACGTCACAGTTGAAAGCCCGTATCAAATAGTCACGGTAACGGTACACGTACGGCATTGTGTAATCACTTTCAAAAGCCTTGGTTTCGGCGTAACGAACCAGATCCATCCAGCGTCGCGCCCAATGTTCTCCAAATCGAGGTGAACCAAGTAGCCGTTCGACGACACGTTCATGGGCGTGTGGTGTTGCATCCGTCGCAAACGCAACAACCTCTGCTGGCGAAGGCGGTAGACCAGTCAGGTCGAACGTAACGCGACGTAGCCAGGTCGAGCGGTCAGCTGGCGCGGCGGGCTGCAGATTGTGTTCACGCATCCGCGCATACACAAACCGGTCGATCGCAGAAACCGACCAGTCGTCTTTCAGTAACGGGAGTCGTGGATTATCTATCGGTTGCCAGCACCACTGATCGCGCCGTCGTTGCTGAAGTGGGAATCCAGCATCTGGTTCTGGCACCATTCTCTCGGAGCGGTCTGCCGGCCAGGGCGCACCGATTTGCACCCAGCGGACTAGAATTGCAATCTCTTCCTTTGGCAGTTTGCTGTCCGGTGGCATCTCAACACCACCCTGATATCGAATGACGTGAATCAAACGGCTCGCATCAGGCTGCCCGGGCACCAGAATCGGCCCACTGTCGCCACCGCGTTGGACACCCACCCGACTATCCAAACGCAGGCCCCCTTTCAGCGATCTGGCAGTGCTACTGTGGCAGCGGTAGCAACGCCGATTCAACAAGGGGCGAACCTGCTTCTCAAAAAATTCCAAGTCGCTGTCCACTGGCTGTCCTGCCGTCAGAGAGCCGACCGCAACCAGGATCAGAGCGCACACCGTGACGCACATCGAGAACCTTCGATAAATCTCCACGAATCTGCCTCATCAAATCGTGAACTCATAAACGTTCCAGAGCATCGCTGCGAAAGCAAGCCGCTTCGCAACGGGTGGGGAGATACCCACTGCGGTTTGCAGACGGACAAAACGCAGACGGACAAAACACTGGGCGCCGCCTTTCCAAACCGACAGGACTGTCATCCTACCACGACCGGCCGGCCTCACGCACCTGACACGAGATTCTGTATTGGCGCGGCACGGGCGTTCTTCCAGTCACAACCAGCACGCAAAAACTGGCCCTTTTTCACAGATCACTTGACGGCATGCGAATTGCTCAGCGAAAGACGATTCGCCCACTTCCAACAGACTTGCCAAGGCGCCTATTCAGCAGGGTACAATTAGCAGACAGTCACTCCTTTTGGACTCTCCGCCTGGCTTCTCCATGCAATATTCTTTTAACCTGCTCCGACTGATCGTCCCTTTCGCCGCGGCAACGTTGCTGACGAACGCCGCTACTCTTGGTGGCGGCAACACAAATGACAAGGGGCCAGACTTCTTCGAACAACGGATTCGCCCGCTACTACTACGGCGCTGCATACGCTGTCATGGAGAAAACAAAAGGGGCCATGAACTCCGCATCGATTCGCGTCTGGCATTACTGGCCGGTGGCAAGAACGGTCCGGCGATTGTCCCTGGAAACGTGAACCGCAGCCTCCTGATTCAAGCAGTGCGTTACGAACAGGACGGCCCGCAGATGCCACCCACCGGAAAACTTCCCAACGAAGAAATCGAGCTGCTGGAAGAATGGATCGCCGCTGGCGCGCCATGGCCCACATCGACTGGCACACCACCTCGCGACAATACAGAGAACCACTGGTCTTTTGCTCCGCTTGGTCACGTCGAACCTCCGGCGGATAACACGGGATGGTCGGCCAATCCCATTGACGCATTTATTGTTGACAATCTGCGCCAACAGGGACTCGCCCTGGGGCAACAAGCCGATGCACGCACCCTTATCCGTCGTGTCTATTTCGATCTGGTCGGTCTGCCACCGCCTTGGCAAGAGGTCCAGTCCTTTGTGCAAGATCCGTCTCCAGCGGCCTGGAAACAGATCGTCAATCGGCTACTGAATTCAGCACAATACGGCGAACGTTGGGGCCGCCACTGGTTGGATTTAGCCCGCTATTCCGATACCCAGGGCGGCAGTGTCGATTGCCCTGTTCCACAGGCCTATTTGTACCGAGATTACGTCATTGATTCATTTCGCAGCGACAAGCCCTACGATCTGTTCATCCGAGAACAAATCGCCGGAGATCTGATAGCTGCCAGCAATCCGGAGGACAATTCCTCTGAGGCGATCATCGCCACTGGATTCGTCGGACTCTCACTACGCAATGGAATCTTCAAGCATTACCACCCGGAACTGATCATCGAAGACACCATCGATACCATTGGCAAGTCAATTCTGGGCTTGAGTATTCGCTGTGCGCGATGCCATGACCACAAGGTCGAGCCGATTTCTACTGCGGACTACTATCGTATTTACGGTATCTTCGCCAGTAGCAGGTACCCCTTCAGCGGATCAGAATTGCCCACCTTTTCTGCCGGTGAAACCGTACCATTAATCTCGCGCAGTCAATGGTCGGAACTGGATCCCGAGCAGCGAACTCGCATTGAGCAGCTACGGGCTCAAATCCAGCAACAGCGTGCAGACCATCCGGCGCAAAAAGAGTTGCAAGCCAAACGAAAACGGCTCAATCGCGATGTGGCTCGGTATCATCAACTCCGTCGCCAAGGCCTCAGTGACGTCGCTCTGCGAACGAGCATCGACGACCAGGACATCCGCATTCGCGAGGTGGTTGCGAAACTCGACACCAGCGTCCGCAAACTGTGGGATGAGCTGAAATCCGTGGAACGTGGGGCCGATATTCAACGGGCTTACGCGATGCGCGAGGGTACACCGCACGATGTGCCTGTACAAATCGGAGGGGATCCGTTCGACGAAGGGAAGGTGGTACAACGAGGAGTTCTCCAGCGATTGGCAGGCAGACAAGCATTCCAGATCCCCGCCGGTCAAAGTGGCCGGCTCCAATTCGCGCGCTGGCTCAGCAGCCCAGACAATCCACTCACTCCCCGGGTCGCTGCCAATTACATTTGGCGATTTCACTTCGGCAAGGGAATCGTCAGTACCGTGGACAATTTCGGACTCGGTGGTGCACTACCTACACATCCGCAACTGTTGGATTGGCTGGCCCGGGAGTTCATCGACAACGGCTGGTCAGTCAAACATCTACATCGTCAGATTCTCCTGTCCAACACCTACCAGTTAGCCAGTACCGCAGATTCATCCAACCTAACGGTCGATCCCACAAACCGCTGGTACTGGCGATTCGACCGAAGACGGCTGGACGCCGAGTCCATTCGCGACGGAATTCTGCAAACATCCGGTGTACTCAACACAGACCGTCCTGGCGCGCACCCGTTTCCCCCGGAATCAGGCTGGCAGTTCAGTCAGCATGGTCCCTTCAAGGCAATCTACGATTCACCACACCGTAGCGTCTATCTAATGACACAACGTATCCAACGCCATCCGTTCCTGGCGTTGTTTGATGGCGCAGATCCCAGCCGTGTCACGTCACAAAGAAAAAACACCGCTGTCGCGCTGCAGGCACTCTATCTCCGCAATAGTCCTTTTATTCACCAGCAATCGGAAAAACTGGCACAACGGTTGCTGAACACGTACTCTGCCCCGCGACAACGAATTATCAGGGCAATACAAAGTGCCTGGTCGAGAGAACCAACTCCAAGTGAAATCGACCAGGCATTGAACTACATCGCCACATTTGCTGAGAACATGAAATTTGCAGGCAACACGGCGCCCGAGCAAGCCGCGCCCCAGCTCTTGTTGGAATATCAATTCGAAGGCGATGCCAGCGACACTTCCGGCGCAACACAACACGGAACATTGATCGGCGATCCACAATTTCTCCCAGGGTACCGCGGGCAATGTATCTCACTGGATGGAGCTGGCGATTACGTCGATAGTGGCACCACAATGAACCACCTGGGAAACGCGTTCACCGTAGAGTGCTGGGTCCGGCCAGGACCCGAACAGGCCAATTACGCCGATATTTTCGGGAACCACCTGGGGGGTGGCCGGGGTTTCGTACTTCAGCAACAGGGTACTGCAACCAACCAGTTTCGGGGGTCGTTCGGTGTGGGCCAAAACAGGTGGATACTCAGCAACCCAGTCCAACTGGAAACCGGCAAATGGCAGCACATCGCGCTCGTTCGTTCGCCAACGACCATGCGTCTGTTTGTTAACAAACAACTGGCCTCCGAAGTTCTCTTAACGGAAACAGTACAACCCAGTCCACTCACCTTTCGTGTCGGACTGGGTATCTCCATAGTCGAACGGAGTTTCCTTGGTGAAATCGATGAACTGCGTGTCTATCGTGGTATTCCGGAGCGATATCGAAAACGGATGGCACCTCGGCAAATCGAGTTGGCCGCCTGGGCCAGTTACAGTCGATTAGTGTTGACGGCAAACGAATTTCTTTACGTGGATTAGCAGGCAATGACAGACAAAAGTCACGGCGGTCACCATCCCTCGACCACTACAACGGACGGATCTGCGCCAGACTATCAACGCCACCGTTCGCGTCGTGAATTCATGCGCACCCTCACTAGTGGTTCAGCAGTCGCGTTATTCGACCAACGGATATTGCGACCGCAACTTGTCCAGGCTGCCCGCCAGGAAGGGGCACACCCACTGGCACCAAGACCTTCACATTTTCCAGCCCGCGCAAAAAACTTGATTCTGGTTAACTTGACGGGTGGTTTGTCGCACATTGACTCGTTTGACTATAAACCTCGATTGCAAGCAGACCACGGAAAAGTAATGGACTGGCGAGGCAGGCCGTTTTATCTGAACGCTTCTCCGTTTCGTTTTTCTCCAAAAGGCAATGCAGGCCTGATGGTCAGTGAGCTGTTCCCCATGCTGGGGAGCACCATCGACGACATGGCGGTCATCCGCTCCATGGTCACCGATCATATCAGTCATGGCCAGGCAACACTGGCCATGCACTGCGGTTTGACCACGATACCGATGCCCAGTATCGGTTCCTGGATCAGTTACGGGCTGGGGACGCACAATCTCAATCTACCTCCCTTTGTTGTCCTGGCGTCGGCCCTGCCCTATATGGGAAGCCAGGTCTGGGACGCAAGTTTTCTTCCTGCTTATCACACGGGAACTCGTCTCATTCCAGGTAACGACCCGGTCCCACATTTGAAAAGCCCGTTGCCATCACTGTCCCTGCGTGAGCTGGAACAAGAGATGCTGCAAAAACTAAACCGTAAACATTTGATTGAACGACAGAACGATCCACAGCTGGACGCGAGAATTGCAACATTTAACACCGCAGCGGGCATGATGAAGGTCGCTCCCCAGGTACTTGATTTGGAAAGCGAAACCAACGGTGCCAGAAGCCGGTACGGCATTCAAGCTGGTGACAAACAATCGATTGCCTGGCAACTGCTCGCCGCCAGGCGAATGGTAGAACATGGGGTGCGTGTAGTCGAAGTCGTCCACACAGGATCCGGTGGCAACTGGGACTCGCACGGTGATATGGCGCACCACCGGAATCTAGCCAGGCAAATCGATCAGCCGCTGGCGGCATTAATCCAGGATCTCAAGCTCCGTGGCATGTTCGACGAAACACTGGTAGCCATTTGTACCGAATTCGGACGTGCACCAGCTGGCACAAAAAACGAAAAGGGACGCAATCACCATAACTCAGCGTTTACTTGTCTGCTCGCGGGAGGCGGTATACGCGGGGGCACACTGTACGGCCAAAGCGACGAATACGGCAATCTGGTTGTCGAAAACCCGGTCCATGTCCACGACTTGCACGCAACAATTCTGCACATTCTCGGCCTGGATCATGAGGAACTTACTTACCACTATGCGGGGCGCGATTTCCGCCTCACCGATGTGCACGGCCAGGTACTAAGCGACATCTTGATTTGAAGTGCGACCGACGGATAAATCAAAATGAGCGAACCTCTTGGGGCCCATCGAGTTTCGCACCAGAGCCCGCAAGTACATCATTTCAAGCGCACAATCTCCGCAACCCACTGGCTCTGCCGAGTACCCCCAAATGCGTCAAAAAAGCTCCGTGATGGCAGAGCCATCAGGATCAACAATCGGCATCGGCCGATTGCCGGGTGCGTGAAACTCTTTCGCCGGATCGACATCTAGTGCCTGGCAAATGGTCGCGAAGAAATCAGGGACGCTTACCGGACGGTCAACGACCGTACCACCGGTATGCCGGGTCTTTTCATCCGTCCGACCAACCACCTGGCCCGTCTTGAGTCCTGCACCAGCCAACATTGTTGTCCAGGCTCGTGCGTAGTGATCCTTGCCATTAACAGGACCGCGACCGAACTCACCCATCCAGATAATCAAGGTCCGTTCGAGTAAACCACGACTTTTCAGGTCAGTAATGAGTGTCGCCATGGCGGGATCCATCCATCCCATCCGTGGTTTAACACGTTGTGCAGCCCCTTCGTGGTCGTCCCAACCGCGATGGAAAATTTCAATAAAAGAAGCACCGCGCTCAACCAACCTTCGCGCCATCAAACACGCCTTGCCAAATCGATGCGAGCCATACGCAGCACGGAGTGCTGGAGATTCATCATCCACGTCAAAGGCGGTTACCGCACTGGACCGCATCAACGAAACAGCGCGGTCAAAGGCCGTCTGTTTCTGGCGGACAAGTGGGTTGGCGTACTGCTGCGCAAACCGCTGCTCGCCGCGTGCAAGTAAGGCCAATCGCCTCGACAATTCGACATCGCCCGCATCCGCAGGTTGATTCTCAAGCCCCGTGTCAGGGTGCCTCACGGCCAGCGGCGCATGACGCGCACCAAGATAGCTGGGAACAGACCGATACAACCGCCCGCCATTGCCTTTATCGTATCCTGCGTCAATCGTCACAAAACTCGGCAGGTCATTGGCAGGATCTCCGTTTTCGTGTGACGCAATACACCCAATCGCGGGATGTTCAAACCCACCAACTCTCTGGAATCCTGTATGCAAGTAATATTTCGCCCGATAGTGGTCACCCTCGCCCGTGCTCATCGATCGAATCAGAGCAACTTCATCCATCACCTGGGACATCTGCGGCAAGTGCTCACATATGTGGATCCCCGGCACCGATGTCGAGATCGATCCAAATTCACCGCGCGGCTTGGGATCAAATGTGTGCTGCTGGCTCGGACCACCATCCATCCACAGTAAAATACAAGCCTTGGGAGCCCGGCCACTTTGTTGTTGTGCATCCGTTGCCAGTGCTTCAAACCACGGCACCGAAGCGTTCGTCAACAAACCTGCCGAAGAAAGCTTTAACACGTCACGGCGACACGGTTGCCAGCTGGCTTTCATCATAATTCGGTTCCCTTTTTCGCAAGATCCTGTGCGACACAATTCAGCGGATCAAAAGAAATTCGCTGCGATTGATCAGCATCCATAACAGCCCGTTGTAGCCAACCCGCGGAGTTGAACTTGCCTGGACAAAGCGTATCGCCTCGTCTGTTTCTTCACTTGCAGGCCGTCGCGACAACGTCCCTAGATAGAGTTGCTCAATAATGGCCGTCGATTCCAACTTCGCTTTCAGTAATCGCTCTACCTTTTTCCCACCATCACCAATCCGAGGATGATTCATTAACGCCAGAAATTGTGGAATACCGTGTCGAAAATCTGTGGGATCATTTTCGTTGGTCTCAAACAGACGCGTGAATTCCTGATAGGCATCACCGATCGGCGTACTTTCGCCGAATTTACTCGAGAGTGCTGGGTCGACAGTCCGCAGGTCGAGTCCCGGGTCCTCGAGCGCCAACTTAAGTGACTCAAATAACATGTCTGTGGAGATCAGTTTCAGTGGGTAGCGGGCAAACCAATCGGCCTGCTTCGCCAATTGCTGTGGGGCAGATTTGGGATCGCTACCGTTGCCGCGCTGATAAACACGCGCATTGAGAATACAGCGGATCAGATGTTTGACATCGAAACCAGACGACCGAAATTCGGCGGCCAACAAGTCCAGTATTTCAGGGTGCGTGGGCGGGTTATCTGGCCGAAAATCATCGATCGGATTAACGATCCCACGCACGAAAAAATACGACCACATCCGGTTCACAAAGGCTCGACTGAAGTAGGGATTTTCCGGCGAAACAATCCACTCCGCCAGTATTGGACGTAGCGGTTGGCGAGCTTCGGCCGCCAAGGCCTCGCCTGCAGGAAATTTTCCCGAAATCACCGTTCCACTATTGGTGAAAGAAGCCGAAGGAATGGTAATCGACCCGTTCGGTGCTCGGTCATTGCGCGTCGTCTTCTTGCTCGAACGTTTGCCTTTCGCAGAAGTTTCTTTACCAAACGTTTCAGTCACACTGGCAAAGTAGCGGCCATCGAAAGTCGCTTCGGTGTTACGGAAAAAGGCAGCAGCACCCCAAAAGTCGCTTTGCTTCCAGGTACGAAACGGATCGTCATGGCATTCAGCGCACTGGAGTTGCAATCCCAGGAACAATGTTCCCACAGCGCGTGTTGCGCCCGCCGGTTGAGGAATTCCCGTATCCGTGCCGACTAACGAGTAGAACAAGGCCTGTGGATGATCCGCCAGTTCGCCATCTACGGTGAGCACAGAATAGACCAGACGATCCCAGGATTCGTTCTGATTGAATTGCTCTCCAAACCACACACCCAGTTTTCGCGTTGCTGCGATCGGCTGATTGCCACCGTTTCCTTCGGAAGGAAGTTCGGCGGGAGCAATCCAATCGCGCCAAACGCGACCGAAATGCTCGCCATACTTTGGCGATGCCAGCAATTCGTCAATCAACTGCGTACGTTGACTGGCATGAGAACGGTCGAGATATCGGGCAGCCTGGTCGGCCGTGGGAATCCGCCCCGTCAAATCGAGATAGACCCTGCGCAAGAACTCGGCTTCGCCCGCGGGAACCGCGGTAGCGATTTTTTCTGTCCGCAATTTGGCATCGATCGACGCATCAATGCGTTGTGCAATCTCCAACGCATCGGATGCCAACAACCCGTCCGTCCAGATTAACGGCACAACACACCACAACCATGCGATCCGGAAGAATGCTGAGAGCATGGAAATCTCCAAGAAATCCGGCGAGCACAAAATACAACCCAAGCCGCTATTGTCCCAGTCCAGGAATTCAAATCAACTCCAACTGGACCAACGGACTGGAATGGCCGGTCGACGGACAAATCAGTGATTCGCCGCGGACTGCCAGCACTGTGGCGCCCTCGACGCAAGTGAATCTCATAAAAACTCCTGCGCCCATGCAGGAAGAGCCACAGGCCACCAACCGCGCTGTCTCCAGGAAAACTGGCCTTTTTGTTACCCTCAGTGTGGCCACTGCAAGCTATGCTTTCGGGGGCAGTAGACCAGAATCGCCCAAATCCGGTACAGGCAGGGAAACGAATGCACCGCCGTAACTTTCTCATCACCGCCCTGACCGCCACCACAGCCAGTCGTTTGACGGCCGGTCCGCAAGCGTCCCAGCTACCTCAGTCAGAAAACGCGGATGGATCAAACCCGCATTTCGTCTCGTCGGAAATAGCCCCTCTAAAGCGAGTACTTGTACATCCACCCGGTCCGGAAACCCTGCGGACCTTCCCCATGTTCAGTGGACAGCATTCGATGTTGACGTGGGAGTTACTGCGGCCAGAAGCGGCGATCCAACACAAGCATTTCGTGGCGCAACTAACCCGTCACGGCATCGAAGTTTTATACTTTGAACAGCTCCTCGAGGAGTCCATCAAGCGTTGTCGTGCAAACGGTGCATTTACTGCATGGCTGCAAAACAATGCCCCACGGCTCGTGAAGCACGAAGCCCATGTCACGGCGCAATCTCTACTAGGAATTGACGATCGGTTTGTTTATCAGCGAGACGATTCTGGCCTGCTAAACCCGGCGACAAGTCCCACAACAACACTCTTTTTCACGAGAGACCTTGCGGTAATGACACCTCGTGGTGTGGTCATCTGTAATTTCAATCATGATCGTCGCGCATTCGAGTCCGCGCTCACCCGGTTCATATTTCGGAATGCCACAACACTGGACAAATACCCAATTGTATTCGACGCCATCACCGAGCAAGTCTACGTAGAAGGTGGCGACGTCCTGCTTGCCGACAAAAAGACACTGTTGGTCGGCATCGGAAACGCAACACAGCAAGAAGCGGCCATACGTCTTGCCAAGGTTCTTGAGATGGATGTCATTGCGGTACAAATGCCAAGCGTTGAACAATGGCCGGGTGAATGGAGTGGCCTGCAATCCATCTTCTACCATCTCGACTGCCTGCTTAATTTCGTGGACCACAAACGAGTGCTGGCAATTCCCTATCTGCTGGAACAACAACACGCCCGTAACAATCCACTTCTAGAAATCCTGATAGGGCTTTCCAGAATCGAGCGGCTGTCGCGACCGGAACGGATTGCAATGCTCAACGAAGTTCAAAATGTCGGCTGGATTACCCGGTTCCAGGCCGGCTCTGGCAAACCAGACCGAACCCTCGGAAGAGTAAAACTTCTCGACTACCTGAAAGCTCAGGGTTACGAAGTGAATTACGTTGGTGGCCAGCTGCCACCCCATGGCAATTCTCTCAGGTACACCACCGAACGCGTGATTCGAGAGGCCCGCTTCATGGCAGCCAACGTCGTCGCGCTGCGCCCGGCGCATCTGGTAAGTTATGCTGGCAACCCCCATACCAACTCCAATTTGCGGTCAGCTGGAATCCAGGTAGATACCTTCGCTGCTACAGAACTCATGCGTGCCAACGGCGGCCCACATTGCCTGACGATGCCATTAGAACGACACTAATAGTCGAGCGCGAGTGATTTCTCTGCGCACACACAAAGCGATCAGAAGACGATCCGGTGACCCGGAGCACTTCGGGCTTCCAGAATACAGCGCCCTGAATTCAAGAACAGGAAATCCCCACCGGCCAAACCGCTGGTCATTCGCACCAGAACACTCCGCGCTGTACCTGGCGACCGGAAATCGGACCGGTTACCGCAGTGCGTTTTATACCCTGCGGTTTGGTCTGGACGATTCAATGAAACAACCGTACGGCAGCGGCTCTACGGCGATCCGGCTAACAGATAATTTGTTGCCAGAAAAAAGAAAGCTCGTCTTTAAGGCCCCTGTCGGATTAATATGAACTGTAATATGAACTGCGGAACGGCTCTGTAATCGCGGCTGGGCTGTGGCGTAATTTCGACAGGACTTCATTTCGACAGGACTTCACCATGGCCACCATGCAAGAGTCGCCCGCTTTACGCCGTATCGTATCGATCGACGCCTTGCGCGGGTTCGACATGTTCTGGATTATGGGCGCAAGTAGCCTGGTACACGGAATCCAGGAACTCGCAAAGTCCGAAAAACTGCAAGGAATCGATCCGCAAAGGCTGGAACTGATCGCCGAACAGCTGACGCATGTCGCCTGGGAGGGCTTCCACTTCTGGGACCTGATTTTCCCGCTGTTTGTGTTCCTGATGGGAACATCGGCTGTCTTTTCGTTAACGAAAGTGATTACCCAGCGGGGAAAAGTGGCTGCCTACCGGCGCGTTCTGTTTCGTTCACTTGCACTCTATGTCCTGGGTTTGATCTACTATGGCGGCCGTGGCGATCCTGAGTCGTTCCGTTATGTCGGGGTCCTGCAGAGAATCGCAATTTGCTACCTGTTTAGCGGCCTGTTGTTCATTCATTTTCGGTTCCGGGGATTGCTGGCAATCAGTGCCGTGCTACTCGGTGGCTATTGGGCCGCCATGACCTTTATTGATGTCCCCGAACACGGGAGAGGCAACTTCCAGGAAGGCATGAATCTAGCGAATTACATCGACCAACACTATCTCCCAGGATACAAGTGGGACGGCGACTGGGACCCCGAAGGCCTGTTGAGCACCTTGCCCGCTATCGCCACAGGACTGTTGGGGATGCTAGCCGGGCTGGTCATTCAAAACGAAAGCTCGGCAGCATGGAAGAAGTTGTTTTATCTGCTTGTGTTGGGAGGATTGTGCCTGGCCGGTGGTCATTTCTGGGGAATGCACTTTCCGATTATCAAAAAGCTCTGGACTTCATCCTATGTACTCCTGGCAGGTGGCTGGAGCTTCCTGCTGTTGGCCGTGTTCTACCTGGTAATCGATGTCTGGAAAATTCGCTTCTGGGCCCAGCCATTTGTATGGATTGGGACCAACTGTATTACGATCTACATGCTGCAGAATTTCGTGGGCGGTTTCTCGAGCCTCGTGTACCGCGCGAGTCCTGCCTGGACCATCGCCCAAGGCGTGATCCCTCCCCAGATGGTGGAGCAAATTGAGCCGTACGGACCACTCTCTGTTTCCGTTCTGGGACTCTTGTTCGCGATGTTGCTCTGCCGGTCACTGTACCGTCAAGGAGCTTTCTTGCGCGTGTAGCGAGCGATCTACTGACGCTTACGATCCATACGTCAAACCGGGCGTCAGGCTGAGCGTTCCAGATCCGCATCAGACATTACAGCTTGAGCATCCGTAGTTGGCGACAGTTCCCGTGTGCCCACAGCCGCGCTACGCTTCACTGTCATACCAGGATTTCCGTAACGATACGCCCCGCTACATCAGTCAGCCGAAAATCGCGACCCGCGTGACGATAGGTAAGGCGTTCGTGATCGATGCCAAGTAAATGCAACATCGTGGCGTGCAAGTCATGAGTATGCACGCTGTCCTGGACAGGCAGGATGCCATGTTCATCAGATTTTCCATGAACCATTCCGCCTTTGACGCCGCCGCCCGCCATCCATGAAGAAAAACAGAAATTGTGATGTTCGCGCCCGGCATGCGAAGCACTGGTATTAAACGGGGTCCGTCCAAATTCCGATGTCCAAACTACCAACGTTCGCTCCAACATGCCGCGTTGTTTCAAGTCCGCCAGCAACCCAGCCAGTGGCTTGTCGATGTTACGGGCTAACCGTTCATGATCGCCCATATTCCCATGCGAATCCCAGTTATTGTTGGATCCGACATCAATCAGCTCAATAAAACGTACTCCACGTTCTGACAAACGCCGTGCCATCAGGCACTGCCATCCAAAACCGTTTGTATCTCCACGTTTTATCCCGTACATCTCCAGCGTCCGTTCGCTCTCACGACTCAGGTCAAACGCTTCAGGGGCAGCGCGTTGCATCCCAAACGCTGTTTCAAAGGAGCGGATACGGGCATCAATCGTCAGGTCCGCTTGTCGCCGTTCTTGATGAACCTGATTCAACCGGTTTCGCAGTTTCCGCTCCATTTCCTGCAGTGCATGTGAAGCTACTCGCGGTTTCACATGCGGTACGGGTTCATTGCCTGGAATCACGTGGGTGCCTTGATGACAACCGGGAAGAAAATCACTGGCCCAGGTCTGGGCACCCGCGTAGGGAGCAGCGGGTGCCAGGACCATAAAAGAAGGTAAATTCCGATTCTCGGTACCCAGTCCGTAACTGACCCAGGCACCAACGCTGGGACGTGCAAACTGGGCCGACCCGGTGTGTGCGGCGAGTGTGCCTTTGTCATGACCATCACTGTCACAATGCACTGCATTGAGCACACAGACATCATCGATCATCTGCGCGAGGTGTGGAAACAGCCCACTTACCCAGACACCGTTCTGTCCATACCGGTTAAAGCCCCACCGCGATTGGATAAGGTACCGCTTGAACTCTCCAGACTTGTTCAACCAACGGGATGCGGTAATCGATTTCCCATGGTCGACCGTCAACTGAGGTTTGTAATCGAACGTATCGACATGCGACACTCCGCCAGTCGCATACACAAAAATCACACGATCTGCCTGTGGGACGTAGTGACCAGAGCGTGCCGCCAAGGGGTCTCTTGAGGCCGCTTGAACATCGCTGCAGATACCGGCCAATGCCGTAGCCGCGAAGCCACCAGAAGCGGTCTCTAGAAATTGGCGACGCGTTGGCTTGATAAGATATGACATTGCTGTGATTCAAATGTTGCAGTTAATCAACAAACAAGAAAGCGTTGCTGGTCAAAATCACCCGGGCCAAGGCGGCCCATGCGGCCAGCCGACGGTCCGTTTGCTTCTGATTTGCATCCGCTAATTCATCGGTATAGCTCGACAGGAAATCCACCGCAGCCTGAAATTCCGCTTCCGGTGGCTGACGACCATGCCCCAACTCAAACGCCAATCGAACTCGCTCCTGTCTGGTACCACTTGAGCGAAACAGTCGCTCGGCAAAACTCCTGGCCTGCGCATGGACAAACTCTGAGTTCATCAGGTAGAGAGCCTGCGTTGGAGTCGTCGTCGGTTGCCGAGATCCAATACTGAGATTTGGGTCTGCAGAATCGAACAGGGCCAGATAAGGGTGGCGGCGATTCCGCTGTGTCATCAAATAAACACTACGGTGGTTGGAATCATAAACCGCGTGAAACGGATGGTGAATCGTGAAACCCCAGGTGTGGACAGCGGGAAACGGGTGCGGACCTGGTTGGCCACGATTCAAAGCTCCACTAACCACGAGAATTGCGTCACGAATCGACTCCGCGTCCAGCGGCCGACGCGTATATCTCCACAGCCATTGGTTCGTGGGATCCGCAGCCAAATTACCTGGATGGTCCCTACTCGCCAACTGGTACGTTCGAGATCGCATCATGTGTCGATGCAACGTTTTCACCGACCATCCGGAGTCCATAAACTCAGCCGCGAGCCAATCAAGCAAGGCAGGGTGGGTCGGCGCCGCACCTCGAGACCCAAAATCGCTGGCGGTCGAAACAATTCCCCGGCCAAAGTGCCATTGCCAGACACGGTTCACGAATACTCGAGCGGTAAGCGGATTCGAATCACGAGTGAGCCAGGAGGCCAGTTGCAGCCGCCCGCTGCCTGTCGAATCGGCACCAACCGCATCGCCTCCAAGCACTCTGAGGAAGCGACGCGGTACCTCGTCGCCTGGTTTAGCTGGATCTCCTCGCAGCTGAATGCGTGCATTGACTGGCGTTCCTTCACTCACTCCATAGGCAACTTCATACACAGGATGGTCTGAGAGCTCTTTGCGACGTTTCTTCAAACTGTCCTGGACAACTTGAATTTCAGCGACGCGAACTCGATCTGCTGGAGTTTCCATTCGTGGCAAAACAGGTTTGCTGCCAGGCAGTGGAAACGGAGTCGCTTGTAAACCAAGATTATCAATGTCTCGTTCGCTGGCCGGACCCGCGACATGCCCCGTCGCATCACAAATAAAACAATCAGCAATTCCATTCCAGTTGGGCGCAACTTGTTTCCCAGCAAATTCAGTCAGGTCGCCGATCGCACCAACCAGCCCCGAATAAGTTTTCTTTGCCGGATCTATCGTGATTTGCAGGGTGTACCACTTGCCGGTTTGCAGCTTGCGCAACACTTCCCAACGGGTGCCATTGCGAATGACAAATGCTTCCGGCGTGATGCTGCATTCAATGGCCAATGAAGCGACAACACCCTGTCCCAGATAAAAGCGATAGGCCCCTTTCTGATCTGCTCCGGCCGCTGTGCGAAAGTCGATATTGAAATACATCTTTTTCCCGGAGCTGGCCTGCAATCCCTCCTTGAAGACATAACGGATTCCGTCTGTCCTGGCACCACTCCCCATGCGGACACCGCGTGTGCCGGGTGGGTGCACATGTGCGAATGGACTCTGTGCTTTCGCCACGACTTCGATCGGCCCTGCGCAAACCCAGGGTTCGGATAGCGGCTTTCCAAGGACTTGCGATTCCATCCCCAGATCTAATCCACCAGCCTGCCAGTTGGTGTCCTTCCGAATACGCTCTGCACGGAGTTGTGCCAACTGGCGGTCAATGGAAGCTAAAGATTCTGCTTGTTGTTGTTTCAGTTGTGCTGCCTCTTTCGGCGGCACGAGAAGTGGAAAATCAGAGGGTCGTTTTTGTTCCTCTCCTCCGGGAAAAGCCCATCTTGTACTCTGCAAGATCCCGTACAGCCCGTAATAATCGGCAGCAGAAATTGGATCGTATTTGTGGTCGTGACAGCGTGCACAGCCCAGTGAAAGACCAAGCAGTGAGCGACCGACGGAGTCAATTACATCGGCAAAATCCAGGTGCTGGAAAGCCGGCGAAGGTTGGTAACCATACCGTTTGCCAATCGCCAGAAAACCTGTCGCCGTAACCCGCGACGCATAAAGCGACCGCGGTCCGTTCACAGCTATGATGTCACCGGCGATCTGTTCTCTCAAGAATTCGTCATAAGGCTGGTCTACACTAAAAGCGTTAATCACCCAATCGCGATATTTTACCGCCTCACGGACTGGATAATCTGATCCATCACCTGCGGTATCGGCATACCGCGCGACGTCAAGCCAATGGCGTCCCCAGCGTTCACCATAGGCCTTCGTCTCGAGCAGTCGATCTACTAGTTGCGGGAAAGCAGCCGGGTCATCATCCGCGAGAAACTGGCTGATTTCTTGCGGTGTTGGTGGAAGCCCCGTGAGATCAAATGTCGCGCGCCGTATCAGTGTGCGTTTGTCGGCATCTTGAACAGGCACTAAGTGATGTTCGTCCAACCGTGCCTTGATGAATCGATCGATCGGCGTCCAACTCCACACATCTGTTGATTTCTCGGCCGGAAGTGCGGGTCTGAAAACAGGTCGAAACGACCAGAATTCAGCTGCCTTGGCCAGCGTGAGTTTGTCGCTGGAACTGTCGTCCGCCAGCTCTCTTGGATCGATAGCACCGCCGGTCACCCATTTTTCAAGGTCCGCTATTTCACGGGCGCTAAGCTTGTCGCCAGGTGGCATTTGAAGTTCTGGATCGTTGTAGTGGACCGCTCGGATTAACAAGCTCTTGCCAGCCTCACCTGGCTGGATCGCCGCACCACGACTGCCACCACGCTGCCATCCGGTGCGTGAATCCAAACGCAGCCCACCTTCTTGCTTCCTGGGCCCATGGCAATTCAGGCAGTGTTTGACCAACAACGGACGTACGCGTAGTTCAAACAAATCGTCATCTGCCGCGGTGACCTGCTCCACCGGCAAGCCAATCAAACACAAAATAGCTGCAGCCAACCAAACGCAAGGGCAGCACCGGAAAAATCGAAGCATACTTCAAATCCGTAGTTCAGAAAGGCACTGCGAATGGCAACCACTCCCAACCAGCAGCTGCCTCCAGAACATAAACGTGTGTCCTAAAGCAGCGCCTTGAAATACCACTCCGTGTTCATTGGGCGTTCAAAAGTACCACCATATTCATCCTATCAGTCCGGTTTCTATGTGTCACCAACAACACGTCTCATCCTGTACGGTTGGCAGCCTGTCGCCAAACGCAAGAACAACTCCCATAAATCATGGGGGCATGGTGCCCCCGCCAAACCGCTCGCTATTTTGGCCGGCAGCCGGGGTCCAGGGCCCGGCACCAGACACACTAGAGTTCGACACGCGCCCAATGCACACTCAGGGAAGATTCATGCGGGCCAGCGTAAAACACCAGCAAGAGCGATCCGTCTTCCAGTACCGCTGCTGACGGATGCCCGAAACTCCAGGTACCCATCGCGTCCCAGAACTCGTCGTACGTTGTTTGCGCCCCTGTTCCCTGTTCAACAGTGCCGGTACTTTCGTAAACAATCAGCTCCGTTTTACGATTCCATGTCACACCCTGGTCCGTCGAAACCATCAGCCGAAGTGAACCGGGCGCGTGGCGGTGAACGTAAAACGCCAACAAGCGACCGTCAGAAAGTGGAATCGGCATCGCAATCTGCCCCTGCACACCCATCGATGTCGGCGGCGACCAAACCAAAGACTTGGGATCACCCCAAGCCATGTGCATTTCGATGTCTGCTTCCGCATGAATGTCGTATGTCCAAAACATGGAGACTAACCGCCCGGAATGCGGACAACAGCTTTGCCTCTGGTCGTAATAAAATATCTGTGAATTACCCGGTACCACATCAACCGCAGGTTCAAACACCTCGCCATCCCGACTGAAGTGAGCGTAGGCAGCATGGCATCTCGGAGTCGCCTCATTCGCGCCATGACTGTATTCACTGGTGACCAGCCAACCGCGGTCGTCAAGCCGGACAATGGGGCCACTCAATACCGAGTGACGTTGCAAGACTCGACGGCCTGACCAACTCTGGCCACCATCACTCGAATACTCCTGCAACAAGTGCATCGCTGGCAGTGTGTCAGACTCCGAATCACGCAACACGCCATCCCCTCCGGCACGATCAACCCATCCCAGCACGGCAAGCAAGCGTCCGTCGTCCAACTCCGCCAACTCCGCTGACCTGACTTCTCCTGGAATACCCTCAAAGTGTGTTTCGAAACCGCTGCTGATTTCTGACCAGGTCGCACCCTGATCGGTTGATTGGAAGATCGCCGTATTACCGTCCGCTGAATCTTTGGCGGTACCGCGACGAAACGACACCAGGAACGTACCATCGCGCAGCTGCAAGAGTGATGTAAATGAACAAACCTGCAACGCATCCTCGACTCGGGCTGGATCGAACACGAGTCCTCTGGCAACAATCTGCATCGTAGAACGGTCCTGTTCTGTGGGAATAATTGCCTTACGGAGAATCTACCGTAGCGGAAACCGGGACGTATTCCACGTAATTAAATCGATTTGCTCAAGCTGGCAACCCTGCTTTCGACGCTCTTGACGATCCTCAGGTGCCAACGTGTGGTCTTCTGTACTCCATCGCGTACAATCGACGGTATTCGCAAAAGACCCTGAGCCAAACAACTGGGAGATGCGGCCCATGAGCACGTTTCTTGACGATCATATGGTAGTCACTCGCAGGTTCTTCTTCGGTCTGGGTTCCATCGGTATCGTGGCCTTGAAATCACTTCCGGTATTGGCAGACGACGCTCGTGACGCAGCAAGCCTCCAGGAAGCCATTGGAAACATCGAGTCCTGGCTGACCAAACCCGCTGATTTTCGGGATGTCTCACGCGGTACCCCGGTCCCCCACACACTGCCGCTGGAAAAACGCCAAGAGGTTGGCCTGACTCGGGATACGTGGAAATTGGAGGTGGCCAGCGATCCAGACCACCCCGCGCGACTACGAACCCCACTAACCAAAGACAAAAACACTGCGTTAGACTTCGCTGGATTGATGAAAATCGCTGAGCAGGAAACGGTACGTTTTCCCAAAGTGATGACATGTCTGAACATTGGCTGCCCACTGGGTAACGGAATCTGGGAAGGTGTCCCACTACGGAAAATTGTCTGGCTCACTCAACCCACCAAGAACTTTCGACGCATCCACTACTATGGCTACCATAACGACGACCCCAAGCAGCTATTTCAAAGTTCGTTACCGATTGGCCGAGTTCTGGAAGACCTCTACGACTTGCCGCCCGTTATTCTCTGCTACAAACTGAACGGTCAATGGCTTTCCCCGGAACGGGGTGGTCCGGTGCGGGTCGTCATTCCAGAAGCCTATGGGTTCAAGAACATCAAGTGGCTAACCCACATGTTTCTTTCAAACCTGGCGAGCGCCAATGACACGTATGCCAATGGAAATAACGATGTCGACAGTCCTCTGAAGACGTTCTGTGCCACACTGCTCGCACCGGGCAACACGCCTGCCCGGCAACCCATTCCAATCACGGGATACGCACAAGTCGGTGTCTCGGGCCTCAGCCGCGTGCAGGTTTGGATCCACAACAGCAAAGACAAGCTGCCCGCAGGCGATCGCTATTACTCCCAGGCACCCTGGCGCGATGCGCAAATCTTGCCACCGCCGCAGGCCTGGGGAGGAGACATTGAGGGAGACCGGATTCCCGCGAATACACTGGGATTTGACAAAGGGGATCCTCAAACCTGGCCAATGCGATTGACGAAAGCCCACTGGGCAATCTTACATCCCGGTTTGCCACCGGGAGAGTACACGCTGCGGTCACGAACCATTGATGAAAAAGGAAACGCGCAACCGCTGCCACGGCCCTACGCCAAGTCCGGACACGCCACCATTGAGCAGGTCGAATTTACGGTCACTTAACCGGCGTCATTGGCGCACAACTGTACCGCCGCGCTCTCAACCCACACTTCTCCGTTGTACCTCGGACAATCATCGACAGCGAGCAATTCAACAAACCGGATTAGCAGAAGCAGCGCACCTCTCGGCTCGCACCCGTCATGCAAGGTATGGTAAGGATGCGGGATGGGTGCTTGGAATTCCGCACGTAAAAGCCGTGCCGATGGTCAGAGCCGGTTGCGGTCGTCTGCGGCAGAAGAAAAAGAGAGGATCGCGTACTCGAGCAAGCCCCGCTGGCAGGCAGATTCCAATCGGGAAATGGCTTTCAAATGGTGCCGTGCTCCAACCACATCACGACGAGCCCTGACATCCGCTCGCAAAAAAGGATAGGTCGGCATGGTCTGCCGAGTAATGTTGTCGATTGTTCGCAACGCCAGGCGGTGTTGCTGAGCCAACTCACGATACCGGGCGACTGGAAAATCGAGGCCCACTCGTCCAAACGTGTGTTGCGCCGCCGCACGTGACAGGATCTCGAACTGCCGTAACTCGTCCGGTGACAACGGACGTGGGACAAAATCGGACAGCGTCAGTCTACCACCCGGTTTCAGGGCAGCCGCTGCGCGTTGAAAGAAGGCCTCACGGCTGCGGAAGTGAAAAATGCACTCCACCGCCAGAACCACGTCAAACGGAGCCGACCCAAACTCCATCTGACAGGCATCACCTTGAACCCACTGGATGCGGTTCCCCTGCCTGGGATGGATCGTCGCTGCTGCCCGCTCTAATTGCCGGTTGTCGAGGTTCAACCCGACTAATTCCACGGCCTCAAAACGTTCGTTGAGACTGGCAAGTGTTCCCCCAATACCACAGCCGACGTCGAGTACACGCATTCCATCAGCAATCCCCGCCACGTCACACATCCGCCGGCAAAGCAACTCTGCTGCGGCTGCATAATCTTCCGGGGAACCAACGGCACAAACCGGATCCGGCCAGTAGCCCCAATGTACGTGGCGACCAAACGCGACCGAGGCCAACGGATCGCCAACCGCAAGACGCTGCAACAGGTCCTCAAAATAAGGTGCGATTTCCAGCGACAAATCCTCTGCGNTTGACAATTCCACAGACACCAACCGGCTCCTCGCCGCGGGAGCTCATTCGCACCTCTCGACAGGCGCACCCAATCGATAAAAAACTCCTCCTGCGGCCGCTCAGTGACTCCATAGAGGACCAACGAAAGCGCCAANNTAACCTTTGAAAACCGCGCTTTTATCGATTATNTTGCAGAACTTGTNCAACAGTTCCACCTTGTATTCGTGTTCGTCGACCTCTTCACCTTGCGCAACCGCAGTCGCNACCTGGAAGACGTCAANGAGGCTGCAAATCCCGACAATGATTCCAGGAATNANGCACAGAAACGACNCGAGTNTGGCCGTAATCAGAACCTTGATCGACTTGCTTGTTTGGCCAAGTAGTATGTAACCCAGAATTCCAAGGACAAGCCAGTTGGCANCGAGCGCAACAACCGGATTCACTTNCTTGTTTTCNNGTTTTGCCATTACGGTCTTNCCCATGTTTCGATTTCTAAGATCACATCAACAAGCTTGAATATGTCATCTCTGATTCGGACCGTCAACCGTGATGGCCGGACGCGATCTCCCGCGTTGCCTGGCAAACTCCGCTGGTGGTACCAATAGATTCAGGCAACCTAACGAACACCACCGGAAAATAGTCGCGCGAGACGGTGTTGAAACCGCTGCCGATAGAAACCGGCGACACCGCGACCGTCCACTTCCACAAAGGAACTCAGCAAGATGTGGCAACCGCTTGTGACCACCCTCACTTTCTCCGTCCTGTTGTCCGGTAGCCACCTCTACTCTCTCGCGTTGGGAGAGGATTTTCACTGGCCAGGCTGGCTGGGCCCTGACCGCAACGGTTGGGTCGATCAAGTACAACCACCCACGCGCTGGCCGGAACGCCTGCACCGCAACTGGCATCTCAAGGTTGGTACGGGCTACGGTTCACCACTTGTTGTTGCTGGACACGTGTACCAACACGCACGTCAAGGAAACCATGAGGTCCTCTGGTGCCTGGACCTGGAAACGGGAAACGTCAAGTGGCGTCAGCAACAGTCTGTACCTTTCCAGATCAGAGGTGGCGGAGAGCGTCATGGCAAGGGGCCGAAATCATGCCCTCTCTGGGCAGACGGTCACATTTTTACCATGAGCATCACGGGAGTTCTCTCCGCCTGGGATGCATCTTCAGGAACACTCCAATGGCGTCGTGACTACACGTCGCAGTTCAAGACAGGCCATCCCTACTGGGGCGCGTCCACATCACCCATTGCGGATGACAACCGAATCTTCGTCCACTTCGGGACAGATGATGCAGGTGTGTTGGTTGCGCTCAACACAAAAACCGGTGAAGAACTCTGGCGACATGGAAAGGATGGTGCGTCCTATTCCTCACCACTGCTGGTTGAAATCGACGGCATCCGACAAGTCGTCCAGTGGAATCACCGGGCTCTGGTCGGTGTCGAAAGTACGAGCGGTCGTGCGTTGTGGGAATATCCGTTTCCACACGTGGGCTCCAACCAAAACATGCCAACGCCCGCCTTCTACAAGGATCGCATCCTCTTGAGTGGAGAGAACCGGGGCATGGTCAGCCTGCAACCGCACAAGGAAAACGGAACCTGGAAAGTCCAGGAACTGTGGTTTCAAAAAAAGGTCGCGCTCAACATGAGTTCTGCAATTGCGCATGGTGACTTGCTCTACGGTTTCTCGCATTACAGTAGCGGACGCCTCTTCTGCCTGGAAATCGCAAGTGGAAACATCCTCTGGCAAGGCCCCGGTCGAACGGGCGACAACGCAACTTTCCTGGCAATCCCCAATCACATAGTAGCTCTGCTCGACAACGGGATGCTCGAGGTGATTGCAGCCGATCGAAGTCGTCTGCAAAAAGTCGCATCGTATCGTGTTGCAGAAAGTTCAACCTGGGCTCCTCCAGTACTGCTGCCAGGTGGATTGCTGGTCAAAGATGGAGAAAGTCTGACCCGCTGGTCACTCCCCCAACCGGCGATTCAAGCGACTTCCGCACCTGCAAGATAAGCGGCAATGGAACACTCTGGCATCACTGAAGATGGCCACTGCAAAAGTCAGGGTCACTCGCCAAACGCGTACAGTTTTTCATGGGTACGAACATAGATCACGCCCTGGACAACCGCCGGCGTTGCGTAAGTGGAAACACCCATTTTGTTGACTGCCAGGATCCTGGGTCTCGGTCCCACACTCAACACACTCACCGTTCCGTTTCCGGCTGTTGAGAACAGCTTGCCGTCAGCAATGATCGGTGAAGCGTAGTGCGTTCCAGTCCCCCTGGTCCGGATCCGGGATCGCCGCTTGCCTTTTGCCAGGTCGACACAGGTAAGCACTCCCCCATTCTTGACGAAATACACGTGCCCACCGTAGGAGATCGGCGACGGGACTTCTGGAATTCCTTGGCTTTCCAGACGCCGTATATCGCCTTCGCCCAACAGACCTTCACTCTCCAGTGGAATTCCAATCAGGCCATGTTTAACAAATCCGGCAACCCGTTCACTTTGGCGCTCTAGTACTGCATCCCACTCATCGCGACTAATCGTTCCATTCTTGTTGCGGTCGCCGTGGGCAAACGGAAATGGATAACCGTTTTGCGGCGCCTCAGTGCCTGCGCTACGATGAAAGTAGAAAAGCCGTGGCAGCTCCTGGCGGTCAATCAAACGGTCTGCGTTCTTATCGTTTTCTGACAACATCTTATCGTACGTTGGAAACTTTGGCGTCAAAGACGCCTCACCAGTCTGGTTCCAGGTGGCCACAATGACCTCCTGACCTGCCACGATTGGCGTACTTGTAGCCGTCGTCGAGCACTTCAAGATCCACACCCGCTTTCCTGTCTGCAAATCAAATGCCTGAACACTGCGGGCGGCATGCACGATCACTCTTCCTCCGGCCACAATCGGACAGGCAGTACATGCCATATTCGGTGTAAAACGTTCCGATTGACGCACTCGCCACAGCTCTTCTCCTGTCCTCGTGTCGAGCGCCAGCAGATAGTGGTCCACATAATTGCCCCGATAGAGAATGACTTTGTCACCACTGATCACGGGCGAAACCGCGTTACCCGAGTAAGACCTGGTTAGCGGAAGCCGCATCTCCCATTGCTTGCGCCCCTTCAGATCAAGACAAATCAACCCATAGGAACCAAAATAGATAACAACACGTTCTCCATCGGATGCGGGAGTACTACTGGCAGGGTTAAACGAAGGATGCCCGCGCTCAAACTCCTTGACCCTCAATGTGTATTTCCAGCGAAGTCTGCCAGTGACGCGGTCAAGGCCCATGACTTGCAACTCTTTGCGATCGCGGACAAAGGAGGTCAGAAAAATCGAATCCGCCACGATGCATGGAGAAGAGTGCCCTGCCCCGACTGCGACACTCCACAATTCATTTTTCCCAGGGCCAAATTCCGTCACCACAGCTGTGTCGTCAGCGATCCCTGCCGAGTTGGCCCCACGAAACTGCGGCCAATCGGCAAAGACTACGCTGTTAATCACGATCGCAGTCGCAACAACAAGAATCCCCATTCGCACCATGACAACCACACTTTCACTATCGCGTGACAGATCCTGGAATCTCAAGCAGGGGCCATTGTACAGACAGCGTCCCACCGACATTGCCCAACAGGTAAGTTTCTGGACAACCCGGTGACTAGAACACGCATCCACTTCCCGCACGGCTGCCATCCGCCCGGGCAAAGGTTGCTCTCGTTGTATGGTGTATGGTCCAGAAGGTGACCTGCGACCAATACACAATCTGAAAAGGCCGGCGGCAGGCGACTTGAGACCATGCCGAAAACAGTGCCCATGGCGTGCCGACGAGCTGGATTCACTCTGGCTGGAGTGAACGAAAAAGGCACCATCAGCAAAACAGCGTCGATCGTCGATCACTGGCCTGCCAGGGACAGCGGGTACTGTCAAGCCAGCAGCTGGTGCATAACTTCACCATGTACATCGGTCAGCCGGTGATCTCGACCCTGAAATCGGAATGTGAGCTGCCGATGATCAATCCCCAACAGGTGCAGAATCGTCGCATGCAAGTCATGAACGCTTACAGGATCCGCATCGACGTTGTAGCAGTAGTCATCCGTTTTCCCCCAACTCATACCCTGTCGTACCCCGCCACCGGCCATCCAGATCGAAAAACAACGAGGGTGGTGATCCCGTCCATAGTTCGTCGGACTTAACCCACCTTGGCAGTACGTTGTACGACCGAATTCACCACCCCAGACAATAAGCGTGTCTTCCAGCAAGCCACGTTGGCGTAGATCACGAAGCAACCCGGCGGACGCCTGGTCAGTATCACGACACTGACCACGAATCGCCTTGGGGAGGTTTCCATGCTGGTCCCACCCCATGTGAAATAGCTGAACAAAGCGAACACCCCGTTCACAAAGCCGCCGTGCCAGGAGGCAATTGGAAGCATAGGTCCCCGGTTTCTTCACGTCCGGTCCATACTGCTCCAGCACGTGCTGTGGTTCATCGGAAAAGTCCGCCAATTCTGGAATCGATGCTTGCATCCGGAAAGCAAGTTCGTACTGGGCGATCCGCGTCGCGATTTCTGGATCGCCCACACTTTCCAGCCGTTTGCGATTGAGCGCTGCCACATCATCCAATACCGCTCGCTTGACGTCCCGGGAAACACCAGGCGGGTTATTCAGATACAACACCGGATCATCCGCACTGCGAAACTTGACCCCCTGATGGGTCGTCGGCAAGAACCCACTGCCCCACAACCGGTCGTACAAAGGCTGACCGTTCTTCAGTCCACTGCCGCGCGACGTCATGGCAACAAAAGCTGGCAAATCTGAATTTTCCGTACCCAGTCCATAACTGGCCCAAGCGCCGATACTCGGACGACCGGCGATTTGAGAACCTGTCTGGAAGTAGGTCACCGCGGGATCGTGATTGATCGCCTGCGTGACCATCGTTTTCACGAAACAAATTTGATCAGAGACCGCAGCGGTGTGTGGCAAGAGTTCGCTGAGCCAGGCACCGCTCTCCCCATGCTGTTGAAAACGAAACATCGACGGCGCGATTGGAAATCGCTTTTGCCTCGACGTCATCGTGGTAATGCGCTGCCCTTTGCGAACACGTTCCGGAAGTTCTTGATTGAACCGGGACTGCATTGCTGGCTTGTAGTCGAACAAATCCATCTGGGATGGACCACCGCTCTGAAACAGATAGATGCCCCGCTTCGCCGCCGGTACAAAACGCGCCACACCCGACGGATTCAGCGCACCACGCACCACGCCGTCGGCAGCGGAACAACCACTATCGGCAAACAGAGATGCCAACGCAGCAACGCCTACTCCTGAAGTACCACGCGTTAGAAAACGCCGGCGCGACAGGTTGATCAGGTCATTCATTGAATGCATCAGTTTCCGCATCTTCACAACCCTTATCGCATCAGTCCCGTGTAATCGTCTCGTCCAGGTTGAGCATCGTCTGCGCAATCATCGTGTAGGCAGCATGTCGCGCGACATCCAGTTCTTCATCGCGTTGCGACTCCCCATAACTCAACAGACGCAACGCTTCATCACGACGTTTACTGTAGGTCGCCAAGTGTTTTCCCAGGGCCTGTTCCAGTAGCATGATTTCATCGCCGTCTGGTGGACGTCCCAAGACCAGCCGCCAGCCGTAACCGAGTTTTTCTGCTGGCGTGCCCCCCCCTTCACGCAGCATTCGCCGCGCCAGGTTCCGCGCCGCCTCGACGAAGGTCACGTCATTCTGGAGGGTCAGCGCCTGCATCGGTGTGTTGGTCAATTCAGTACGGACACGGCACATCTCACGACCCGTCCCATCAAATACCGACATCCGCGGTGGCGCCACAGTCCGCTTCCAGAAAGTGTAAAGGCTGCGACGGTAGAGACTCGCACCATGGTCTTGTACGTAGAAGTCAACAGACGTCTTTCCACTCGCAAAAGAAAGCTCTTTCCAGAGACCACTCGGTTGATACGGCTTCAGCGGAGCCCCCCCCATTGTCTGCGACAACAGTCCACTGGCAAACAACGCATGATCGCGTATGGCTGCACCGCTGAGTCGTTGTCGCGGTCCACGTGCCAGGAGTCGGTTCGCCGGATCTCGCAGCAACAAGCCGGGCGTAACGCGCGAAGACTGGCGGAACGTAGCACTGGTGACAATCATGCGATGCATCGCCTTGATATCCCATTGCAAACGCACCAATTCGGTCGCCAGCCAATCGAGCAGTTGTGGATGTGATGGGCGTTCTCCGCGTGTCCCGAAATTCTCCGCTGTGGAAACAATGCCAGCGCCAAAGTGAAATTGCCAAATTCGATTCGCCGTCACCCGTGCTGTCAGTGGGTTTTCAGAACTCACCAGCCACCGCGCCAGAGCCAGTCGGTCCGCCGGAACTTCCGTTGGCAGCGTTCCCAAAACAGCCGGGAGCGAGGCGGCAAGCGGTTCGCTCTTGTCGGGCCGGTCATACGCGCCACGTTGCAGCAGGTAGGTCTCCCGCCGCTGCGGCATCTCCTGCATAACCTGAACCTGTGTCACAGTCCGTGCGCTAAGATCCTTGATCGAACCCTGCAATGCGGCGATCTCTCTCTTTGCCTGATCGGTCTGGGGTACGCGGTCGTCCCCAGCCTGCGACTGTAACCGTCGCAGGCGTTCGCGGAGGGTCGCCAGCTGGAGCTTAATTCTCTGATTGGGAACCTCAATGTAGGGAACTGCGGCACCTTTCCGTCCATCGATCCCTTTCTCCGGGACATTGTTGAAAAACGCGAACAACTGGTAATACTCTTTTTGTGATAC
Source organism: Planctomycetaceae bacterium (assembly GCA_002724245.1). GTDB lineage: Bacteria > Planctomycetota > Planctomycetia > Pirellulales > Pirellulaceae > UBA9264. The sequence continues at coordinate 10,491 of PBOG01000073.1, read as the reverse complement.
AGGATCGTACTTGTGATCGTGACAGCGAGCACACCCGGTGGTCAGGCCAAGCCAAACAGTGGAAGTCGTATCAACACGGTCAACAACATATTCAACTTCGAACTCGGCATCCAAGCTGCCGCCTTCATCGTTGGTACGGTGGTTTCGATTAAAACCCGTTGCCAGCCGCTGCGACAGTGTCGCACCAGGCAGCAGGTCGCCGGCAAGCTGTTCAACGGTAAATTGATCAAATGGCATATTGGCGTTGTAGGCATCGACAACCCAGTCTCGCCAGGGCCACATGAACCGCTCCCAATCGGCCTGATAACCGCTGGTGTCGGCGTAACGCGCCGCGTCGAGCCAGGCAAGCGTCAAATGCTCTCCGTATCTCGGAGAGGCTAATAACCGCTCAACAGCCTGTTCGTAGGCATTCGGCGAAGAATCCGCCAGGAACAAGTCGAGCTCGTCAACCGTCGGTGGTACTCCGGTCAGCGCCAATGTGGCGCGGCGCAGCAAGCGCAGTCCGTCGGCCGGAGGTGACGGTGTCAGACCTTCGCTTTCAAGCCGCCTCAACACAAAGTAATCCAGCCCACTACGGGGCCAGGCAATGTCGTCAACGCGCGGCACTTGCGGTCGCTCCGGCGGTACGAAGGACCAATGCTGCGCCCATGGAGCACCCTGTTTGAGCCAGTCTGCAACCAGGGTGATCTGCTGTTGAGTTAATCGGTCTTTGGCAGGTGTGTCAGCCGGAGGCATCCGCATTTCCGGGTCGTCGCTCGTGATCCGTAGCAGTAACTCGCTTTGCTCTGGATGCTGTTCATCGACAACCCGATAACCACCTCGGTCAAGGTAAACACTGGAACGAAGATCGAGCCGCAAATCCGCCTTTCTGGTACGGGCGTCGGGACCATGACAACGCACACAATGCTCTGCCAGAATCGGTCGAATATCGCGATCAAAATCAACTGGTTGAACCTGCGCTTCGTCACACCAGCCGGCAGCCGGAGAACACAGGATCACAGCGAGCATCCCTACCAGGGAAATTCGCAGCGTCCAGTCACCGGGACAGCTGCCGCGCATGTTTTTCGGTTGCAAACTTGGGTCGGTCAGGCGTGGATTCATGCATGAGATTTTAGCAAGCTGGTGCGGCCTTGTCCTGACGCACTGTGTGAACCGTATCCGCCTGAAACGCAGCCACTCTGGCTCGACCAGGGAAAACCGGCCTCGACAGAGCGTCTGCCGACAGACCGCTACTCCTGAAGCCAGCCTGATGCGTAAACAGGAGGCCCAACCTGCAGCAACGTATACGGCCAACCCTGTCAAGCCGTGCGGCCAGACCAAACTGGATCACATCGTTACTACCGCGCGTTGGCGATGGTCGCTCAGGGAGCATTCGCTCTTGGCGCGTCTGCAGTCCCGGGGTCAGCGTCAAAAGGACTCAGCGCCTTCTGCATTTCGCTCTGCAACTCAAGTTCTTCCTCACGCGCCTCGGCAATCGACACGGCCGGGTTCAAAATGACTTCGTCCCCTTCTGCCAAACCCGCCTCGACAATCAAGGAAACATTGTTGCCATCTCCTAACTCGATCGCCCGGCGCTGGGGACCGTGAGCCGTTTTTACCCAGCAGCAGTAGCCTTGCTGCGTTTCAACGACCGCGGCGACCGGTATCGTCAGCACGTTGGAATGTTCGACAAGCTTGATCTCTACCTCAGCAGTCATGCCTGGATTCAAGCCTTCCAGCGAGGGAAGCTCAATCAAGATGTCGTATTTGACCACGTTACCGGTCCACCAGCCAGCAGGACTGGCGACAGGTGCCACCCACGAGACTTTACCTTCTACTGTCCTGTCAGGCAGGCTTACTTGCGCCGGCATCCCAGTTTTGACAAGATCGATAATCGATTCGTGGATCCCTACCTTGACCTGCATCTTGGACAAGTCGGGCATCAGCAACAATACCTGATTCTTGTGAACAACGCCGCCTTCAGTAACATCCGGGGCGTCTTTCCATTCTTCTGTTCTAGGATAAATGACCAGTCCGCTACGGTCCGCCTTGACCACACAACGAGTGAGTTCCTCACGAATACGTTTGTACCAAAGGTCATCTAGGAACAGAACTTCTTCGTCCTTCTGGGCCTGGGCCGTAGCCTGGTTGAATTCACCCTCCAAGCGAGCCAGCTCCTCCATCTTCGTAAAGCGGGTAAACACGTCAATGTCGGTGGCACTGCGTTCCACCGACAGTCGGGCTTTTTCGACGTCAAACTCCCACTCTGCGACCGCCAACTTGCTCTCGTATCCGCGTTTTTCCATCTGCACCGCATAGTCGCGAAAATTCTGGGCGGTCCGCAGGTTTGACTTGGCAAACGCGAGGTCTTTTTCCATCTCCTTGAGTTCAGCAATGTACCGACCCTCGAGATATTCCGGGATCGAAAGTTCCGCGATTTTCGCGCGCACTGCAGAACCTACCGCAGCATCTTTTGACAAGTAGAAATACTTATTCCGTTCGGCAACCTGTTCGTCCAGGGCTTTGTTGTCCAGCCGAACCAGCTCGTCACCAGGCTGGACCATCGTACCGCTCTCAACCAACCAGGTTATGGTACTGTTGCCGCGTACTTGGTTCTTGATTTCAGTGTTGTTGGAACTCTCCAGGGTACCTTGCTCGGTAATCGCAACCGGCAAGTCACGTCGTGTAATCTTGTAGGTCTTCTCCGCAGCGATTAACGTCTGCGCTTCCTCTACCGACACGGTCGGATCAAGGACAACCTGATCCCCCTCCTGGAGGCCGGACTTGACAACGATTAACTCTTCGGAACTTTCTCGCAGATTACTGTCTCCCAACTCCACTTCTCGGCGTTGCAGGCCGGCAGCTGTCTCAATCCAACACCAGTATCCGCCATCTATTTCAACCACCGCATCACCAGGCACCATAAGCACATCTGTATGCTCGTCAATAATGACGTCCACTTTGGCACTCATGCCTGGTTTCAGTCCATCCATCTCTGGCAACTCAATCACCGCGTCATAGTTGACGACGTTGCCGGTCCACCAACCCGCCGGCCTGGCAACCGCGGCAACCGAACTGATCACTGCGTCCACGGTCTGGTCGGGCAGTTCAACCCGCACCGGAAGACCTTCGCGGACGCGCTCAACGATCGATTCGTGAATCCCAATTGTGATTCGCATTTGCGCGAGGTCTGGCATCAAGAGCAGTACCTGATCCTGCCGTACGGTCGCGCCTTCGGTAATATCAGGCGTACGTTTCCATCCCGCTGATGAAGGGTAGATGACCAGACCATCCCGCTCCGCTTTGATCAGACAGTCTTTCTGTTCCTGAAGTGCTAAATCGAGACGACCTTGCTCCAACTCGAGTCCGGCGGTACGCCCCTGTACACGGGCTTTGGTTGCAATCACGTCGCCGTTGAGTCGCTCCTCCTGGATGGCCTTGGTAATACGCTTGAACACGTCCAGATTTGTCTTGGCAACGGTCAGGTCCAAGTCCGCTTGAGTCACTGTTAATGCCATGGCATCCAGCGCGAGATCATTGATGGAACCGCCATAAAATAAGGCCTCCGATTCCGCCAGGGTCTCCTGAGCCGCCTTTAAATTGGAATCAGCGATCGATAACTGATCCTCCAGATCCTGAAGCTGCGAACGGTATTGCCCTTCGAGATACGACTTGACGGCAATCTCCGCATTGTCCAAGGCGACTTTGGCTTTCGAGAGTTCCGCCTTCGCCAGGTTTGTATCGGTCTTTCCTAAACTGACCGTCTCGTCGATTTCCTTGGTATCGAGTCGAACCAGCTCTTCCCCCGCCTTCACCATTGTCCCGTTGGGAATCACCCAGTTCACGGTGATGCGACCCCAGCCCCCACCACTACTACCACCTTTGCCGCCGTAACCGCCACGAATCTCGCATTTGATTTCGGTGTTCTGGGAACTTTCCAGCGCACCCTCTTCGACAATCGCTACCGTCAGGTCACCGCGCACCACACGATGCAACGTACGGCTCACTGTCGTTTTGGAACCAAAGTACTGTGGAATCAAGGCAAAGGCCGCCGATGCCATCAAAGCCACTACAGCAACAGCAATGCCCCCGCGTTTCGACCAGAATCCCTTGGAAACACCCTGTCCAGCCACAGGTTCCTGCGCGGGGTTCGGGAAACCGCGCCCTGGAGTCGCAGGTGAATCAGTTGGCATCATCAATCTCCACGACAGATTTCAGGCACTGCGGTATACACCGTCAAATAGAGACACGGGCAAAACCGGACAAATGGACACTCAACCGTTCTCGGTTGCTCAGTATCGCTTTTGTTCCCTGGTCAAATCAAGCGGCAACATGAGGGTTCTCGAACGACCGACCCGGAAACCAGACGAAGCGTAGTAGAACAGTTCAACTATAATTTGCCCGCCAGCTGGCAGCGAGACGAATCAGCCGGTCAACGAGACCAGAAGGCAGCGGATCTGGAAAGATCTCTCCTCTTCTTTTTCGGATTCGCTTGTGGAATTCTGTGGTTTTTGTTGGTTCCTTCTCCGCAGCCACAACCATTTCGGAAGCACCATCGCATGGTCCGCTAGCAAAGCGTGTCCTGGCATTCGCAGCCGGTAGCTGACAGCCGTTCCTGAACGACTGGGCCATGAACACCTGCAGCCATGCACAACCAGTCTCATTCGCTTGGCAAATGCATAGGATTGACAAACATCGTCGAGCATCGGTTCTCGCTACAAACCACGCGACTAGCGACTCTCATTGTGTCTGACTGGTCGTACGTCGCTAATCAAATACCGGTTTGTGTGCTAACGACACCATCAACAGTCCAGTTCCGCTGCCAGTCTCTGAACGTCGGACTGTTGCGAGCTCTCCTCACCGCTCACGATACCCTGCTCTGTGGTAATCTTGCTGCCAAACCTCCAGAACAAGGCGGGGGTGACTAGTTGATCCAGTAGCGTCGAGCTGAGCAAGCCACCAATCACGACGATCGATAGAGGATGCAGAATTTCTTTACCCGTTTGCCCGGCACCCAGTGCCAGCGGAACTAGGCCAATGGCCGTTGTCAACGCGGTCATCAAGACAGGTACCAACCTCTCCTGGCTACCACGGATAATCATCTCCCTGGAGAACGCTTCGCCTTCGTATTTCATCAGGTGCAAGTAGTGTGAAATCATCATGATGCCGTTGCGGGTCACAATACCAATCAGGGTCACAAATCCGACCCAATGCGCTACTGACAGGCTTGTGGTTTCCAGCCATAACGCTGGCCACTCCCAGAACCACGATTCGCGAAACGCTGCGATCCCGGGCCAATGGGTCAGCAACAACGCGAGCACCGCGCCTATTGCCGCCAGAGGAATGTTCATCATCACCTGGAGCGCAGCACGCCATGATCCAAAACACTTGTAAAGCAGTAAAAAGATGCCACAAACAGAAAAACTGCCTAACACTAGCAACCGAAAGTTCGCTGCTTGCTGGGCCTCAAACTGTCCGCCAAACTCGATGAAATACCCCTCCGGCAGTTTCTGCGGCTCCACAATCTGCTCACGAATGGCGCGGCGCACATCATCCACAACACTGACCAGATCACGACCCGACGTGTTACATTGAATGACGATCCGTCGCATCACGTTTTCCCGATATATCGTGTTCGGCCCCTGCCGTGTTTCGACATCAGCTACCGTAGATAGATTGACAACCGCCCCCGACGGCGTCTTGAGCATGGTATTGCGAATCGTTTCCAGGTTATTGCGTGAGCGCTCATCAAACCACACAACCAGGTCGAACACGCGCTGACCTTCGAGCACCTGTGACACCGTGTGCCCCTGAAACGCTGTTTCAATCGCGGCAGCGATGTCCCGGGGAGGCAAGCCGTAACGCGTTGCCTCCTCGCGGCGCACTGTCATGCGGATCTGTTCTATCTCGCCTTGCTGCTCGACCTGCAAATCAACGACACCATCAACCTGCTCCATCAAACCGCGGACTTCTTCTGCCTGGGCACGCAATACCTTGAGCTCATCACCAAAAATCTTGACCGCAATTTGGGCACGAATGCCCGACATAATATGATCGAGGCGATGTGAAATGGGCTGGCCAATATTGAAAGCAGCAGTACTGGGAAATGCTGCCAGACGTTCACGAATATCGGCCACAACCTCTGCACGAGGCCGGCCCACTTCGCGGATGCCCCAGCGATGCAACCCTGGGAGCGCTCGCAAGATCAGGTTGTGGACACCTGGCTTGGGCTCATACGACGGCTTCAGGCCCACGTCAATCTCCGAGTAATTGACGTTCTCAGCATGTTCATCTAATTCGGCTCTGCCGGTCCGCCGCGAGACGTGCTTGACTTCGGCAATCTCCAGCAACATCTGCTCGGCGCGGCTCGCCAGCCGACCAGATTCTTGCAGATTAGTTTGCGCTGGCGTCGTCATTCCAAGCGTCAACGTACCTTCATTGAACGCGGGCAAAAAATCTCCCCCCATCCAAAACACGCTCACAACCGAGATGTGCACGAGAAACATCGCTGCAAGCAACACCACCGTGTTGTTTTTCAGCGCAAAACGCAGCACGAACCCGTTAACCGACTTCAACGAACGCACTAGCAGGGTGTCTCCGTCCCGATCGAGAAACTTGGCATTCGGCAACAAGTAGGACGCCAATACGGGTGTGACCGTAAGCGACACCAGTAACGATGCGGCCAGTGTGATCAAGTAGGACAAACCGAGCGGAGCGAACATGCGACCTTCCAGGCCGCCCAGAGAAAAAAGTGGAAACACCACCAGTACGACGATCAATGTTGCGTAAACGATACTGTTGCGGATTTCCGCCGAGGCCAAAAACACGACCTTCAACACACGCTCTGGATGCTCTTGTTGTCGATTGTCCTTGAGGCGGCGATAGATGTTCTCGACATCCACGATCGAATCGTCCACCAATTCGCCAATGGCCACTGCCAGACCACCGAGCGTCATCGTATTAATTGAAAACCCAAAGTAGCGGAACACTAGCGCGGTAATCAGAATGGAAAATGGGATCGCTGTCAGACTAATGAGGCTGGTGCGAAAATTCCAGAGAAAAACAAATAACACGACAACGACCCAGATCGCACCATCGCGAACTGCCTGTTCGACGTTACTGATTGCCGTTTGGATAAAGTCCGCCTGTTTGAAGATATTGGTTTCAATCTTCAAATCAGGTTGCTGCCTTTGCACTTCGTCAAGCTTCTCGAGAACCTGCCTGGTGAGGCTGATCGTATCGGACCCCGGCTGCTTTTGAATTGACAGCACAACTGCAGGCTGACCGTGGATACTCGCATCACCTCGTTTCACCGGACCAGCAAACTTCACTTCAGAAACCATACCGATGGTGATCGGCACGGCCTCGCCCTGTTTAACGATCGACTGCCGAATATCATCCAGCGACATCGCCCGGCCGATNACACGAATCAACTTCTCCTGTTCCTTGCTTTGCAGAAATCCNCCTCCNGAAACGGCATTGGATTTTTCCACTGCNGTCGTCAATTCATCGAGCGTGACATCGTAGCGNGCGAGTTGTTCAGGCGAAGTGAGCACCTGGTATTGTTTCTGCTCGCCACCCATNACAGTCACCTGGGCCACGCCACTGATACCCAGCAGTCTGGGNCGAATTCTCCAGTCCGCAAGTGTACGGGCACGCAAGGGCCCGGTCGGTCCTGCTGCCTGAATACCAACGAGCATAATTTCACCCATGATTGAAGTCATGGGTGTCATCACCGGGACGGCGCCCGCGGGAATTTTTCCCCGCGTGAGCTGCAACCGTTCCGAGACGACCCGCCGGGCCTGATTAATGTCGGCATCCCAGTCGAACTCGACATACACGATGGAAATCCCGATACCGGACGCGGAGCGGACGCGTTGCACACCCGTGGCTCCGTTGACCGCTGCCTCAATCGGAAATGTCACCAGCGTTTCGACTTCTTCTGGCGCCAGGCCATGCACCTCCGTCATAACGGTGACGGTAGGCCGATTCAGATCCGGGAAGACATCGATCGACAACTCCGTTGCCTGATAGCTGCCGAACACAATGAGCGCCAGGACACCGGCCAGTATCAACAACCGGTTCTTCAGTGCCAACGCGATGACTTGATTCAACATCGTTTACGCCACCACTTCACTTCGCCCCATCGCCTCGAACAGCAACTGCGGGCAACTTGGGAGCGCTGATTTGAACCCGCGCATACATACCATCCTTCAGGAATCCTTGAGGATTCGGTATTTCCATCCACACAGGTAATACACGCTCTCGCGAGACCAGCTGGGGGGCAATGCGTACCACTTGTCCGTTAACACGTAAATTCGGATGCGATGGAAAGGTCGCCACTGCCGGTTGCCCAACCAGAATACGATCAGCGTCGTTCGCGAGCACCAAGGCTTTGATCCACATCCTATTCGTGTTTTGAATCTCAAACAGACTGTCATGGGCATGCACAAGCTGTCCAAACTTGAGACCCATCCCAGCGACACGGCCGGAAATGGGCGAACGGATCGCAATCCGACCTGAGACCGGTATGGCACCACGGCCATTGTTCCACTCGCCCGTCCGCAATCGGTCAATCAGGGAAGGCTCCAGACCAATCAGAGACAACCGGCGCTGCAAACCGGCCACAGTCTGCAAGCGTGTTTTCAATTCGAGTGTTCGTGATGCAAACTCTCGTGTCGACGTGTTGCCAGCTTCGGCTAATGGTCGCAGCCGTTCCACCTCACTACGCAGCCAACGCATCGTCTCTGACGCTTGCAGCAAATCAAGTTGTACGTTCCGAACTTGCTGGCTTTCGACTTCAGCCAGCACATCGCCCGCCTCAACCAACTCCCCTGGCCTGACCGCAAGTGCTGCCACACGACCTTCAATGAGCGATGTGGCAAACGCTTTATGACTGGTGGGCAATTCGACCTCGGCCTTGGCTGCCAAAACCAACTCCGGGATGCTGCTCGACGGCGCCGTCACGACGGGTTGCGTGCGCTGCTGGATCGCCCGCTCGTCACTGACGGTTTTCGGTCGCGTGATTCCATCAAACAGACTCGCCAGCAAATGCGCACCACGTGAGACAACTTGCTGACCCGGAAAGAGGCCTGTCTCAATCACAACCATGTCACGAGAACGCAACCCGACTCGCACACGACGGCGTGAAAACTTGCCTTTGGATTCCCGTTTCAGCACAAACGAACCGCCTTCTGTTTCAATCAGTGATGTGGTCGGACAAAGAATCGCCTGTTCAACTGCAGCCACTTCAATCGCCATCCGCCCGGAGATACCGGGCCGCAACAACCCGGCGCGATTGTCAACAGAAACCACGGCGCCCCAGGAACGTCGAGCGGTGTCCATCTTCATACGCACATGCGCAATCTGACCCGTCAGAGTGACGTTTGATCGCCCCGGAAACTTCATCCTTGCAGGAAAACCTGGCAGGACCTGAAACAAGTCACCTTCAAGCACCTCCCCCACTACATTCAGTGTTGACAACGCAACAATGTCAAACAGATGATCCGTCGACTCCACGAGCTGGCCTGGTCGTGTATCAATGCTCTCAATCGTCCCCGTCAGAGGTGCGAGAACAGGGATGGAGTGCAGCAACACACCTGATTGGAGCAAGCTGGCGACCGCTGCAACATCAACTCCGAGAGCTTGCAACTTCTGCGACTGGATATCACGCTGGGCTCGTTTCCGCTGCAAGGTACTCTTGCTCTCCAGGAGCACCTTGCCCGCGATACCACCGCTCGCCACAAGCGACTCTCGTTGCTTGATCAACTGTTCTAACGCAGTTATCTCGGTTGCCGTCTGAAGCAATTCCGCCTGCAGCGATTCCAATTCCAGGCTTTGCACCCGCGCAAGTTCCTGCCCCACTACCACCTGCTGTCCTGGCTTGACGAGTACGGTCTCGATCTTGCCAGCCGTCAAGGTGGTTACCTTTGCCTGACCTGCCCAGGGTAATTCAACGCGGGCATTGACGCGCAATGTTTGCTGCAAATTACCGAGCTTGATCGTAGCAGACTGCATCGCAATTGCCTCGATCGCCGCCGCAGAAATCAGCAGCTGATTTCCCTCACGAGTTACGCCAGTGGAAGGCAATGCACGATGACCTTCGTGTGCCAAACCAAGGCGGTGTACCCCCAAGGCACTCCACACCAACAGGCAAACTATCAAAGAACAGCGCATAATCTTTTGGTCACCGTGGTCCGCGACTTGGACTGAGGTATAAATCACTTGGTGGGTGGTGCGTCCTCGACCGCTGCAGGCTCGATGGCCGCCAGCGCTTCAACCGCACCTTGAATTTCGGCGGCGACCGCGTCGTGGCCGGGATCTTGGCCTGCATCAATATTGGCATGCAACACGTTAAATGCATCACGCAGGGCTTGTGTATTTTCACCAATGGCTTGCCAGTGGTCCTTTGGAATCTTACTGGTCTGGGCAATGTCGGGCAGCCATTGCAGTAGATGATCAACCAGGTCCAGTGCACGGTGCGCTTTGGCCGGCGTCCCACTGGTAGTTTCC